>CAZPUD010000167.1:0-9094 GCA_964589115.1 uncultured candidatus Brocadiaceae bacterium
TACGATTTGGGATTTAAAAAATCGTAAATCTAAAATCGTAATTCGTAAATTTTTGTCGAAAACGTTAAAAAATAAATTTTAAGGTACTATAATGCGTATCCTCGGTATTGATTATGGTGAAAAACGAATAGGTATTGCAATCAGTGACCCGCTCAATATTACTGCACAGGGATTAATGACCATAGAGCGCACCCGTATTGAAGAGGATATACAGAAGATAATAAATATTATACATGAAAAGGAAGTAGGAGAGGTTGTTATTGGCTTACCAAAGCTTATGGATAATACACTTGGAGAGAAAGCACTTGCTGTCTTATCATTTATCGATTTGTTAAAGGAACAAACCCATATTCCTATCCATACGGTTGATGAGCGATTCAGCACTGTTAGAGCAAATAAGGCCATGCTGGAGGGAGATCTTTCCCGAAAAAAGCGAAAAAAACGGATCGATGTAATCGCTGCACAGTTAATATTACAGAGTTATCTGGATATGATTAAAATAAAAAAGCTGGAATAAATTTTATTGTATGGGGTTTCTATCCTTGTAGTGTCTTATAATTTATTTTTTTGCATTTTTCGGCAAAAATATTAAAGTTTCAAGTTTAGATGTTTGAACTCTAAACTTGAAACTCTAAACAATTTACATTGTGTTGCTTTTCCGATTCATATGGTTCAAATAAATAGTACAACTTACAAAAAACCCGAACTTGTTGCACCGGCGGGGGACATTGAGAAGCTCAGAACGGCAATTGAATATGGTGCGGATGCGGTGTACGTAGGTGGGGAAGGGTTTAACCTGCGTATGGGAGCTGCCAATATGACCTTAGAAGAAATAGAAGAAGCTGCTGAATGGGTTCATAAGCGAAGTAAGAAAATATATCTTACCATGAACATATTTGCACGCAATTACCATATTCGCGGTATACGCTCTTATCTGAAAAAGCTTGCTGAAATTCCGTTAGATGCTGTAATTGTTTCGGATCCTGGAGTTTTCCTTACAGTTAAGGAAATTACGCCGCATATTACGGTTCATCTTAGTACACAGGCAAATACTACCAATGGAAAATCCCTTGAATTCTGGTGTCAGCAGGGTATCAAGAGGGTAGTACTTGCCAGGGAATTAACCTTGGGAGAGATTAAAGAGATTACCAGCAATTCTCAAATAGAGGCGGAGGTGTTTATACATGGTGCTATGTGTATGTCATATTCCGGACGCTGTCTCTTGAGTAGCTTTCTAACCAACCGCCATGCGAACCTTGGTGATTGTTCTCATTCATGCCGGTGGCAATATATCCTCAAGGAAGAAAAACGGCCGTACGAAGCGTACCCTTTTGTAGAAGATGAGAGTGGTACATTTATCCTGAGTTCCAAAGATCTTTGTATGATTCAGTATATTCCGGAGTTGGTTCGTGCAGGTGCCAGCGCATGGAAAATAGAAGGGCGTATGAAAAGTCAATATTATATTGCCGTAGTTACAAGGATATATAGAGAGGCACTGGACCGTTATTTTGCCAACCCCAACGAATACGTATACGATCCAAAATGGCTGTCAGAACTTGAAAAAGTCAGCCATAGGGAATATGGAACGGGATTCTTTTTTGGTAATCAGGGATATAACAGCCAAACAACACATCCCGGGAATTTTTATATTAAAGAATATGATTATCTTGGTACAATTCAGAATGTCCTTTCTGATAATTTTGCTGAAGTTTTCGTAAAAAACAAAATCATGCATAACACTTCTGTTGAAATAATGGGAAGGCGTTTGGGTGAAGACTTTAACCAAGTATTATTAGACATCAGAAACGAATACAATGAGCCCATAGAGGAAGCACATGCGGGACAAAAAATCCTGGTAAAGGTCTCACGCCCTGTACAGAAATATTTCATGTTAAGAAAATGTGGATGAAATGGAAATGTTGATGAAAAAAGTTGCAAAAAATATGGCAGGGGTAACTCTCATACTTATGGGTTGCGTGATGCTTATTATTCCAGGCCCTGGTTTATTGACGCTTTTAACAGGACTCTATATTACAGATATCCCGGGTAAAACTTCTTTTCTTAACAGGGTCAAGAAGTCAAAGTTTTACCATAGGTATTTAATAAATATTGAATCAAGATTGATGTCAGGTAAAATAAAAATAAAATCAATATTTAAAAGAAAGATTAAATAAATGAACATGAGAACGAATATCTTTATTTTGCTTGTTATTTTTGTAGCGGGTTGTGGTTCTTCCCAGTATTTAAAAAAAATATCGCCCTTCAAGAGGGAAGAAGCCTCTCTTGAACCACAAAAGGGTGTGCAGTCTCCTCCAGGAGAGAAAAGTGAAGAAATATTTGTATGTTCCGGTGATATTGATGTTGCTTATAAAACGTTAGGTATGGTTAGTCTTGGCGAATTCGGTTATTCAGGACATGATATTCTGGCATACAAGATTAAAGAAAAGGCTTATGCCGTAGGTGCTCAGGCGGTAATTAATGTTCAGTATGATACCGGGGCTTCAAAAACATGGAAAGGGTATGGAGAACTAGGGGGTACAGATTATGGTGTAAAATATTCTTCGTGGTGTAAGGGAACAGCAATTGTATTCCTGGAATCTCATGATCCTATTGGTATTCTTGCAGCCAGCATTACCAAAGAAAACAGGGAATGGTTTGGATTAAAAAAACAACAGACGGGTGCAGTTGTTGTAAATATTGTGCCCGGGAGCACTGCAGCAAATGCTGGTGTTAAGGTAGAAGACCTTATTACGGCATGTAATGATGAGAAAGTTGAAAATAAAAAACATCTCAGACAAATGATAGAAAAAAGTGAAGGAAAAGAGGTCAAACTTACTTTGCTGCGTTCAAGGGAAATCAAGACGGTAAACGTGTTTGTACCTAAACTTGAACGAAGCCGTGTTGCATCTTCCTCAATCAGGTCTTTTCCGAAAGAAAAAGCATCCACCGCAAAGCAAGTACCTTATTTAAGCGGGCGAGGCTCTGATATGAGTGATGTTTATAATGAGGTTGGCGACCTTTATTTACGAAAAGGGATGTATGATGAGGCAATGGAAGAATACAGAAAAGCTGTTGAGGCAAATCCAAACAATGCCATAGCCCATTTTAATCTGAGCATTGTATATAGTAAAAAGGGTATGAAGGAAGAAGCAGATGAAGAGTTTGCAACGTATAAAAGATTAAGGCCAGGGAGAAAATAAGTACTATTATAATGAGATATCTCTTTATAACATTCTTTATCGTCTTATTTTTTTTACGGTCTCTGTTTGCCTCAGAATTACTTAAGAATGGAGATTTTGAAACCGGTGACATCACAGGTTGGAAATACTGGGAAACTTATCCATGGGATGGTGACGGTGCCCCTGTAGAATTGCCAGCCCATATGACTATTGCAGTGCCTGGCACTATAGGTATACCTGTGCCTCATGCCATAAGCGGTTCTTTTGCTATGGCACAACAAGTTGATTCCGGAACAGCAAGAGGAGGGCTTTACCAGGAGGTTAAGGTAGTTAGGAATACTCCTTATATATTAACGGGGCATATGGCATTTTATGGAGATGATATTGGTGATGTGACTATTATAGGCATACTCGATGGTACATGGAGCCCATCGCTCGCCTTTACTGCGGTGATGAGGAGTTACATTGGTGGAAACGCCCATTCATCCTGGGTTGAATTCTCTCTCACCGTTATTCCTTCAAAAGACGTAATTACTATTTTTACTGAGACACGGCAAGACCGGGCACATGGAACTACGGCAGGGTGGTATGATAATCTCAGCCTGCAGCCAGTATCGGAATTCACAAGGTTTCCAAAGCACGCTAAAAATGATTTAATACAGAAAGACAAAGGACATTAAAATGCCTTATCGGCATCAAAGGCAACTAATTTAATCTTTATAATTTTAATTAAATTGAGTTTCGTATTTCAATCCAACCCACCGATTGTACTTACCTTTCACACATCATCTTTGCCCTCACCAGTCTTAGTTCTTCATAAGAATACTCATTTCCCAGTTTTTCCTTTACCGGAGTTAGTAGTCCTGAACCAAGTTCTTGCAGCGCCTGCCTGATCTGCTGCTGTTTTTTATAATCAACAATATTATCGATAGATATATTCTCACCATCCAAAATAAGTCTTTCGAGATGAGAGACAACAGTAGACAGGGCCAGACCCCTTTTTTGTGCGATTTCGTAAGGTGTAAGATGCTGCTGATAAAGCTCCAGCGTTGCCTGAATGGTAGAAGTTTTCATCTGTTTTGGAGGGATTTCAAAATGTTTCGGTGCTTTTTGTTTCGGCTCAATATGGTGCTGCTTGCAGTGATTGATGATTTCCTTAAGAAAAACTTCTCCATATCTATTCAATTTTTGATCACCAATACCGCTTATCATATGCAAATCAGCCAAACTTTGAGGATAGTAAGCAGACATCTCCTTTAAGCTGGTATCATGAAAAACAATATAGGGAGGTATACCCTCCCGGTCAGCCAGTTCCTTTCTTAGTGCCCTCAAACGCTCAAATAGAATGTAGTCGTAGTTCTCATCCTTTTCATTCTTTTGCCGGACGGGGAGTGATTCTTCAGGTTTTGTTAAAAATATCTTTTCATTTCCCAGGAGCACGCTTTGACTTTTTTCATTTAATCTCAGAACAGGATATTTGTCTCCATCAAGTCTCATGTACCCTAGTTGAATTAATTCGCGGATTAGCATCTGCCATTGTGATTTTGAGTACTCTTTACCAACACCATATGTCTTGATCATATCATGCCGGTTTTGTAATATTTTCTGGCTTTTTGAACCCTGTAATACATCCACAATATAATTTACTCCAAACCTCTCGCCTGTTCTGTATATGCAGGATAATGCCTTTTGCGCGGCAATCGTACCATCGAATCGCTCCTTTGGTTCCAGACAAACATCGCAATTTCCACAATTCGATTCATCGAAGTTTTCACCAAAATAAGCCAGTAATAACCTCCTCCTGCAAATATTACTCTCACAGTAGTTTATTAACTCCTTTAGCTGTTTAAGGGCAGCCTGTTTTTCATTTTCATCTATCTTTTGATTGATAAAATGCTCTATTTTGAATTTATCGGCGTAGCTAAAGAACAAAATACAATCGCTTTTTAATCCATCCCTTCCTGCACGGCCTGTTTCCTGATAATATCCTTCAATACTTTTTGGCAGATCGTAATGTATTACATACCGCACGTTTGGTTTATCAATGCCCATACCAAAGGCAATTGTAGCTGCGATAATCTCAACGTCTTCACGGATAAACCGTTCCTGGTTTTCTGTTCTTGTCTCTGGAGATAATCCTGCATGGTATGGCAATGCACGATACCCTTGTGCCTGTAAACTCCTGGATATACTTTCTACGGTTTTACGGCTCTGGCAGTATATAATCCCCGAATCCTTTTTTTTATCTTTCAAGTATTGAAGTATTTGATGATACGCATTATCCTTTGGTTTAATCTGGTAATAGAGGTTTTTTCTGTTAAAACTTGCCTTGAAAGTCCTGTAATTCAGCAATTTTAGCTGTGTGATAATGTCTTCCTGTACGACAGGGGTGGCTGTGGCTGTTAAAGCCATGACTGGTACATCAGGAAACATCTCTTTTAATAGTCTCAATTGCCGGTATTCGGGTCTGAAATCGTGTCCCCATTCAGAAATACAATGTGATTCATCAATAGCAAACAGGCAGATGTTTAATTTCTGTAAAAATTGTAAAAAATCTGGCATGACCAGTCTTTCCGGTGCAATGTAAAGGATTTTTACTTTATTGTTTATTAGATTCCTTTTCCTCTCATTAATCTCATTGTAATCCAGAGAGCTGTTAATAAATGTTGCCGGAATGCCATTGGCAGATAATCCATCCACCTGGTCCTTCATTAGAGCGATTAATGGAGAGACGACAATCGTTACACCGCTGAAAAGGAGCGCAGGTAGCTGGTAGCATAACGACTTGCCACCCCCGGTTGGCATAAGGACAAAGACATCTCTTTGTTTCAAAACTTCTTTAATAATATTTTCCTGGAGTGGATAAAAGCTTGTGTAACCAAAATATTTTTGCAATATCCCGGAGATGGCTTCGGTGTGGTCCTGTTTATTTTCGCCTGTTTCGTTTCTTATCATCCTTTTTGCCTTACAGTTAACGTATGGGAAATTCAATCGTAGTAGGGTGGGCACTGCCCACCGAAACAGCGCTCACACACTCTCAAGCTGCTTACCTTTTCAGTGGGTAGTGCCCACCCTACTCTTAAGAGTAGCCGAAGGTCTAATTAAATGTTAAGGAATTTCAATGTTTGTTGAAGGGGCAGGTTTTAAACCTGCCCCTACGGGGTCACAAATAAAGCTGCCGCAAGGCATAATTTAATATTTTTAGTAGCGTTTAAAAGGTTATTTTAACATAGAAAAATGTAAATATGTATTGATTTTTTAATGGTATCTATTTCAAATTCTCTTTTATAGTGACTGTTGTGGTGTATATGTAATCCCCTTGAGGAGTATCATCCCCATTTGCTTCATTTCCTGCGGCGTAAAATGTTACAGAGCCTAGTATTCCTGGGGTTGGTGCGGTCCATTGTACAGTCCATCTGGCATTACCGGATTGATTGCTGCCAGCCATAGTGTGTTTTATATAATTTCCATCGGCAGTTTGGGTATTATCATCGATACTGCTAAAAGTGCCAACGTGGTTATTATTTTTATCTAAAGCAGAAAGTTCGAAACCATGTTTATCAGCACTGGAATTATGAAAAGATACAGTTATCTGAATAACCTCACCCTCCGTATAACGGGTAGGCGTGGAAATTAAAAATTTAGCATTTCCTGAATTGAGTGTGTAGGAGTTGTGACAACCGGCATCGTTACACGTTTTATAATTATCGGCTGGAGAGCCTGTTCGTCCGTCAGGTGGACCAATGGAATATGCAGATATTGTCTTTGAATATGAAAGAAAGATACTGCAGACAGTGAAAGATAGGAGAAGCGATAAAATGGATAATTTAAAGAGTATGGTTTTCATGATTAAATTTTTTTCCAATTGAATACTTTATAAGCAATTTATCTTTACAAATGAGTCAAGTTTTAGAAGTAACGAGGATTGTATAAGACAAGCAGTCAGCTATCAGCAGTCAGCCTTCAACTTTTGTCGAACTGTTGGTAATAGTTCACCGCAAAGACGCAAAGTACGCAAAGGTATTATTTTTAGAAAGTAGATGCTGAAAATTTCTGAAAAACCTTGTGATTTTGTTATTGAAGACATTTCTTTTCTTTAATTTTTTCCTTTGCGTACTTTGCGTCTTTGCGGTGGGCTGAACTGCTACAATTGCTGATAGCTGACCGCTGACAGCTTATGACCTCTTTTATCGGTCTGAGACTTTGCTTCGTTAGAATATTACATGAAAATGATTAACTAAAATTAGGGCTTACGCATTTACTAACAAATAGTGAGTAATAGCATATCTGGTAATAGAAGCTTTTTGCTCATACCAGGTCAGCTAAAGAAATATAGGTTCCTTGGCTAATGCTAACTTGTCGATTAGATTTTAAATTACAGACGAAGTTCCAATTGAGTTTCTTGGTAAAGAATTTTAGATTGTTTATGCTTGAGTACCAGGCATCCATCAGAACATATTGAGGTGTAAATCCTCTTTGTTTGGTTCTTTTGAGCATATCATGAAAGTGATCATTCTTGGTCTTGTCATCGTTTTCTCGCTGGTATACTTTATAATCAATAGGAATGAATTCATCGCCTTTTGTCCAGAGTAAGTTTCTAGAGAAATACCATTATCGGTTATTAAAGATTTTCTACTTCTTTAATTATCGCATAAAATTATGCACTGTAAAGATTGGCCAAAAGGCCAATCGCGTAAGTCCTAATTTCATAGGAATTGTGTTTTACTATTTAATCCACAAAAGATAATCTATTACTTCTTCAAGAATATCACTTAATTCTGGTATACCAGATTGGACTATTTCACCCGATGAGACGTGCTTATGAGAATTGAAGTTTAACCGTGGTTTATGGTCAGCATTATCGTATCTGAATATTCCTCATTATTCTTTACAAGTTTGGCGAAGTATTCAGTGAGCAACATATTCTATTTCTTTGAGTTTTCTCTGGTCTTCCGTTATCTTTTCCCTGATCTTTAATTCGCCTGCCCACTCTATATATTCCTGGTCTTCTTTTTTCAGGTTTTCGGCTGAAAACTCTTTCTTAAATATTTCTGATGTTACATTATATTCAGTCTCAAATTTTTCAATTTGCATGTTTGTTTTACGCAGGCCGATCTCGAGTCTTTTGATTTCAGCAGAAATGGCAGCCCGAATAATGTCAATAACTCCATCCTCTTTGTCAGATTGAATTTGTAACTTTATCATTTTTACAGATAGTTACTTGGCTATGAAGCATTCAAAACCTTGCTCTTTAAAGTGTGAATCAAAACATCGGCATCGAGCACAACCAAAAAAGCCGATGTATCTGTAAAGACATTCATGAGTTTAATGCCTCTGCTAAATAGTCATCATGGCGCCTGGACAGATCACCGAGCCCGGATTTAAAACGACCGGCAATAGCACGGGCACGCCTTTTCAACTCATCACTATCCGTGATGATTGTGCATCGTAACAAATTATCAATACTTTCATGAATTAAGTCGGATACAGAAACATTTCGCTGCCTGGCCAGTTTCTCTAATAACTGAATTTCTGTTTGAACCATGATATTCCAAGTGTTGATAGTTTTATGTCTTCTGCATTGTTATTAGATGTAATAAATTCATCGCCATTAATACCTAGCAACATAAGTTTACAACTGTCTATCATTCAGGACTTGACCCGGAATCCAGTGTTTTCTGGATTCCCACTCTCGCTGGAATGGCATATTCATATATGACTAATGATGTTGTATATAGAATGCAAATTTTAACGGAATTTACAGGCTACTGGGTAGATGGTGTCTTTGCACGAATAATTTTTAAACCAAGCTCCCTGGCTGTATTTTCAGCGGCTTTACGAGTTTTTTCAATAAGCTCTTTCGGGGAAAACGTTTTGGTCTCATGGTAATCCTCTTCCCGAACCTTATGGATCCA
>CAZPUD010000168.1:0-8991 GCA_964589115.1 uncultured candidatus Brocadiaceae bacterium
GAGATTCATATTCTCACCGTAATACATGGAAAACGTATATTCGATAAAGAAAAAACCTAATAATCCACTGGAGATTGACACCCAACAGCAAATCTCCGTTCGAGCGACTGTTAAGCATCGACAGTTTATCTTATTCAAAACCTGCTTGTTATTTTTGCTGGGCGCGACTCAGCGTGGGCGTTAGGTGTTAACTATAGATAACTTAGCTAGAAATACTCCCTTAGTTGCTATTTTACTGTTTGTGTTAATTGGATTGTAAACCGTGATATACCTTAATTCTAGTGAATTTATCTATATATAATTTATGACTTTTAAAGATGTACCTATATATTCGTTGTTCTGCAAAAAGGTAAGGTCAAATAGGGTCAAACCTTCATTATTCAATAATGAATTGTTTTTTTTATACTTCGATTTCTTTCCTGAATTTACCTTCTCTTTTTATCCTGGTTTCTACTTTCTTAAGAGCTTCACTTACTGTTGACCCCTGTGTACCAAAATACCTCCCAATTTCTGTATTCTTCTGGCAATTCTGCAATTCCGGGCAATTCCGAATTCCGGGAATACCATACTTAATTATTGACTTTGTTATTTAGAAAGTTAAGATGTGAGCATGTCCAGAATTGCTCGTGTGGTCGTACCAGAAGTGCCACATCATATTACTCAGCGAGGAAACCGTCGTTTGAAGACATTCTTCTGCAACGAGGATTATGAGGCATATATAGACTTATGTAGCTCCGCTATTTGAGAGGAAGAGGCATGAGGAACACGCGCATTATCGTCACTCACTACGGCGGGCCCGATGCACTCCGGGTGGTTAAAGAAGAGTGCCCCGAGCCGAAGAACGGTGAGGTACGGGTGAGAGTTCTGGCCGCAGGTGTCTCCTACGCCGACCTACTGATGCGCGAGGGCGTTCATCCCGAGACGCCCCCGCTGCCCTTCACGCCGGGTGGGATCTGGTTGGCGTGGTGGATCGGCTCGGCGACAGTATCTCTGGAATCGAACCAGGCCAGATAGTTGCCGCGTTGCCAATAAGCGGTGCGTACGTGGAGTTCGTCTGCCTGCCGCAACGTGAACTGGTTCCGGTACCATCCGGGTTGGACGCCGCAGAGGCTGTCAGCCTCGTGCTGAACTACGTCACGGCGTACCAGATGCTGCATCGCTCCGCTCGGGTCAGAGCGGGCCAACGCATGCTGATTCACGGTGCGGCAGGCGGGGTCGGCTCGGCACTATTGCAGCTTGGGCACCTCGCCGGACTGGAGATGTACGGCACTTGTTCATTGCAAAAGGCGTCGGCCGTTTCCGACCTGGGCGGTATCCCAATTGATTACCGACAGCTCGACTTCGTAGAAGAAATTCACCGCCTCACGAGCGAGGGCGTAGACGTTGTCTTTGATGGCATCGGTGGTACCCACATCTGGCGTTCCCGCAAGGCTCTCTGTCCTGGCGGGAGGGTCGTGGCCTACGGCCTTACTTCCTCACTAAGTGGGGGACGGTTGGCTTCGGGTCGTCCAGGTCGTCGTCATCGCTTTCGTGGAATCGCCATCTTCGGGTTGTACATCGCTGGCGGCTGGCTTCTCCCGGGCCGGAAACGGGTGGTCCCCTACAGCATCCAGTGGCTTAAACGGCTGAGACCGGCATGGTTTCGACAGGATTTGATTGCCCTGTTAGACCTCCTTAAACAGCAGAAGATCAAGCCGCTCATCGCGCAGCGATTTTCTCTTGTCGAGGCAAGACACGCGCACGAGTTGCTAGGGAAGGGAGGCGTGACAGGTAAGATCGTACTCGTACCCAACGGGCCATCGCCTGAGTTAGGAGCGGCATAACAACGGCATGCAGCAAAGATGTGATAAATTCATAGCCTAAGAATTCGACTTGTAATTTTTCTCTTGAAGCATCATCATTGATTCCGCCTGAGACTGAAGTGAGAAACTATTGATTGGATCACTTCAATTCCTGAATTACGTCAGCGGGTCGAAAAATCTGCTAGGATGTTTGGCACGTTGCCACTTGGAATTGAAGTGTCCTCTGTCACGATAGATGGCCTTTCCGCCGAGTGGATTCCCCCCTCCCTCTCGTCAAATGAGCGAGCAATTCTGTACTTTCACGGCGATGGGTATGTGATGGGTTCAAGTCGGTCGCACAGAGGAATCGTTGGAACATATTTGCACTTTTTTATCCATGTACACAGGCACACCCAACAATCCGGATAGACGCAGTACATAACAAATCATTCCACCGGACCTGCACGAAAAACCGTGCAGGCCGGTGAATTAAATCGTTATACCTATGAAAAGGGAGAAGCAAAATGAAGGAATTCCTTATATAGAATATATTTTTAACAATTGAAAGAATTGGAAAGCAAAAATAAGCTTGCAAATGTTGGTGAAAATATTGATTATATCCCTGAATAAATGATAGAATTTGATGACACTTGATCCTGTTATTATTACTCAAGTAAATGTTGTTATATGTAAGTGGAGGATATTTTATGAGCCTTACAGAAAGAATTATTAAAAATGTAAAAACATTGCCGGAATCAAAGCAAGTTGAAGTTCTTGATTTTGTTGAATATTTACGGTCAAGAGTTGAAAAAGAAGAAAATATCGAATGGAATGATCTTTCGCTTTCGTCAGCAATGAGAGGGATGGAAGACGAGAAATCGCCATATTCTATACATGATCTAAAGGAAACTTTTTGATGATTTCTGAAGGCCAGATTGTTCTATTTAAATTTCTTCAAACTGACCAAAAAGAAGGGAAATTACGGCCAGCTCTTGTATTACGTGAACTGCCTGGAAAATTTAACGACTGGCTTATTTGCATGATATCTTCAAACATTGATCTACAAATTTCACCAATATGAGCCGCTTTTCAATGAACGAATCCGACCAAGGGCAAGAAACTAGAACTCATCCCAAAACCCTTTTATGATCGAGCAATTCTTACACAGTACGGATATTGTAATTATTTTAGATCTCTCCGTTTTGTGCAAAAGACATGATTATGTTAAAACAGAGGAAATTCATTATTGAGCATCTTGTGAGGAGATTTTAAAGGGATTTGAAATAGATGGAATCAGTTATTACGAGGAAAAGGTGGGTACCGCAAAGAGACAGTGATGTATGCATGGATATAGATATAAAAGTCCTCTTCGGAGTAATTGACACATCCAATCGCAATAAAAATCATCCCTAAAATAGTACAACAATGTCCGCACAATACACATTTTTGTTCCTGGTGAAATATAACCAAAATTCCTCCCTTCGAAAAGTCTGAATTCTTTCCGTTAAGATTAATTTTCAAACCAAAATAGGCAGCAAAGCCTTTAAAGACCTACCAGAGCGGATGATTCATTCACTCATTAAACTTTACAACAAACACTTGAGAGATCAAAAAATATGAGACAAAGGTCTCATGAGACAGAAATGTCTCAAGACAAAAATGTCCTATGGAATATTTTTGTATGATAAACAGAAGTTTGACTTAGAAAATAAGCTATATTGCAAGTAAAAATTGAATAGGAGCTTAGAACATATTTTTAGCTATTTTGTTACATTTTTACCTTTGGTATACATTTTGTTTTATTTTGCCATATTTTCTATGATTAAAGATACATTTCCACAGTATCTTGTCACAACATAATGTTTCCTTCACGGGTGTCGAGATTACCTGACCATAAGTTTTGTACATTTTTTATCAATGAAAAATATTTCCCCTGCATCAATCCAGTACTACTTACTTGTGAGCAGCTTGCCAGGCGCGGTTTGTTTACAAACTCTGTTTGGGAACATGCATGTATGGGAAACTCCGTTTCCCGATGCAAATAGTACTTAATCGTATAATTCTTCAGAAGTCTGAGCTCTCGAAACAGAGTTTCGAGGCTATTGTGTTCCCAAACAGAGTTTGTGAACAAGTTGGAAAAATGTACAAAGATATGTTGTCAGGTACTTATCATAAGTTGCAGGTCCTATTGTCTGATAAATAACGGGCTAACTGAAATGCAAATAAATTCATATATTTGAAAAAAAGATTAGTAGGGTAATACGAAACAAGAAAGACTGAGTTGAGTGATTTTATCTTTTCTGTATTTATTCAAATTGGGGAGGGGGGAATAATGAGAAAGATACTGATAATCACGTTGTGTTTACTTTCAGGCTTATTGGCCAGCACCTCTTTTGCCGTTGAAACCACGGTATTTGGCCCTAAGCAGTACAAGAAGGTTACGAATCAAACCGAGAGCTTTAATGATAGCTTTTCTGCGACTGCTGGTGGGGGTACCATGATTGTTAAGAACGGGAATGAGGCTGGTAGTTACAGAGTCAGCAGTGCCATAATCAGACTTAACGGACATGAAATATTCGGTACACAAGATTTCAACACAGGTGTTTACCTCCTTGAATCCTCCGTTGACCTTGCAGCAAATAATTCGCTCACTATTGAACTAAGGGAAGGCAGGCGGGGGGATTATGTTACTGTCGAGATTAAGCAGGGGACAGACCGACAGACCTTTATGGATCAATATCAAGACCATATCCCGCCTGGTTCTACAGCCTCATATGATCCGGAAAGGTTTTCGCTCATAACCGGTCTGGTTCAAGATATAGATAATATTCCGGTTTCAGATGTTGCAGTTACTATTCACAAACATCCTGAATACGGTACAGCAACAACCAACGCTTCCGGTCGGTTTACCATTCCTGTAAACGGTGGGGGTTTGATAAAAGTCATCTATCAGAAACAGGGGCTGATCACTGCCCAGAGAAAGCTCCGGGTTTCCTGGAACGAGATTGCCACCGCTGAAACCGTTCAGATGATCACTCAGGATACGGCCTCCACAACCCTCACCTTTGATGGCAACCCAAACACAGTCGTGACACACCAAAGTACGCCGGTTACCGATACCTTCGGCAGTCGCTCGTCCACCATCGTTTTTACCGGCAACAACACGGCCTATGAAGTAGATGAAAACGGCAATATCGTACAGCAATTGACGACCATCACCGCGCGTGCCACCGAATTTACTACCCCTGAATCTATGCCGGCAAAGCTTCCTCCAAATTCAGCCTATACTTATTGTGCGGAACTGAGTGTTGATGGAGCGGAGAGAGTGAGGTTTAACTTACCCGTCACCCAGTGGGTGGATAATTTTCTGGGCTTCGATGTCGGGACGATAGCCCCTGTGGGATATTATGACAGGGACAAAGGTGAATGGGTGCCATCTGATAACGGTGTGGTAGTCAAACTCCTCGATACGGATTCCAATGGTATTGTAGACGCCCTTGATTCGACCGGAGACGATCAGCCCGATGATTTAAACGGAAATCAGTCATTCACCGATGAGGTAACCGGGCTTGACGATCCGGTGAAATACCCTCCCGGGTCCACATTCTGGCGTGTAGAAATAGACCACTTTACCCCCGTAGATATTAATTGGCCTATTGTTCCACCATCAGATGCCATTGAACCGAACCCTGAGGAAGAACCTAACGAAGATGAGCAAAAAGAAGAAGATAAAGATTGTAAAGGACTGGTAAACTCATTTGTCGAAGAAAGGAGCAGGATCTTCCATGAAGATATTCCTATTCCGGGGGCTGATCTCACCCTCCATTATGCCAGCAACAGAGTAAAGGGTTATAAATCTGTAATCACCGTTCCGGCAAGCGGTGATACGGTCCCCTCCAGCCTGAAAAGAATCATTGTTGAGGCAAAAGTGGCAGGAAGAATATTTGAGCAGACATTAGATCCCCTCCCTAGCCAAAAAGCAGAGTTTGTCTGGGATGGTCTCGATCATCTCGGAAGAGAGGTGAAGGGTGTTGTGCCCTTCAATATCAAAGTGGGTTTTGTTTATGATGCATCCTATCAAATTCCTGAAGACTTTGAACAGGCATTTGGCCAGCCAGGAAGTGGTTCAACAGGAATCCCGGCACGAATAGAAGCGGTCGCTTTGAAATATGATCAATTAATTATTAATAGGATAGCAGGTATGGTTGCCGAGGGATGGTCACTCTCCTCACATCACTACGCTCTTCATAAAAATAACCATCTGGTAAAAGGTGACGGTACAATTTTAAGGAATAATATCAATATCATCGATACATTTGCTGGCACCGGGGAAGCAGGCTACAGCGGTGACGGAGGTCCTGCTACTGAGGCACAATTGGATACCCCGGACGGCCTTGAATGTGATGCAGAAGGCAACATATATATAGCGGATTTTAATCATGTTATCCGAAAGGTGGACCGAAACGGCATCATCACTACTATAGCCGGTACAGGCCGTGGAGGTTTTGGCGGAGATGGACGTGCTGCTACTTCAGCAAAATTGAATAATCCAAGCGACCTTGCTTTTGATGCAGCGGGCAACTTGTACATCGCCGATATGTGGAATCATCGTATAAGGAAAATTGACCTAAACGGCATCATTACCACCGTGGCCGGTACAGGAGTTGCTGGGTACAATGGTGACAGTATTTCTGCTGTTGATGCCCAACTTAATTATCCCTTCGGGGTCGCCTTAGATGAAGCAGGTAATTTATATGTAGCGGACTATCAGAATGATCGCATCCGAAAGATCGATACAAACGGCATTATTACCACTATAGCCGGTAATGGAATTAGAGGTTACAACGGTGATGGCATCCCTGCTGTTGATGCCCGATTAAACCTTCCCTCCGGTGTCACGCTGGATGCAGCAGGAAACCTATACATAGCAGGATTTTATAGCCATAGGGTTCGAAAAGTAGATATGAGCACCGGTATTATTACCACAGTGGCCGGTAATGGAACAGGTGGTTACAATGGTGATTATATCCCTGCTAATCAGGCACAGTTATATATGCCTTCAGATGTCGCTTTCGATTCAACAGGTAATTTATACATTGCCGAATATTATGGTTGTCGTATTAGAAAAATCGATCATAACGGTATCATTACCACTATAGTGGGAAACGGAGTCTGGGGCGGAAGTGGTGACGGAGGACCCGCTACGGAAGCAGCTTTGGGTTGGGTACATGGAATTGTATTTGATGTATTAGGTAACCTATACCTATCCGATGTGCTTGGAAGTGATGTAAGGAAGGTGTCTTTAACGAGTTCAGAGGATAATCTTTATACTGACGGGCACGGCCTTGGTTATGTAATGTCAGAATCCGGAACCCATCTAAGTACTATTGATCTTGATACCGGCGTAACCCTGCATGAGTTCGGATATAACCTGGATAATAACCTGATCTCGATTACAGATAGCTTTAACAACCAGATCACAATTCAGAGAGATGGAAATGATGTACCTACCGCCATTGTTTCTCCGGATGGCATAACAACAACTTTAACCATGGACGCTAATAATCACCTTACCCGGATTACCTATCCCGATTCAGGTTACTATGATTTTACCTACACATCCGGCGGTCTGATGACGGTCGAGACAGAACCGGAAGGAAACAGGTTTGACCATACATTCAACGGCAATGGAAGGCTTACAGACGTTTACGATCAGGAAGGGGGACACTGGAATTACAACAGGACAACATATGCAAACGGCGATATCCTGTCCAGGGTCCTCTCTGCTGAGGGTGACCTTACAACCTATCTTGACCACACATTTTCTACAGGTGCGTATAACTCGACTATTACCAGCCCAGCAGGAGCAGAAACCATTTATGAACAATCTTCAGATGGGCTTACCGTGAATAAAACACTCTCCTGTGGTATGGAACTTTTCTTTAAATATGGTCTGGATTCGGAACATCGGTTCAAGTATGTTAAAAAGATGAAAGAGAGCACGCCGGCCTTACTTGAAAAGACAATACTTACAGGCAGAAACTATCAGGATACGAATGCAGACGATGAACCGGACCTTATCACAGAAACCATAACGATTAACAGTAAGAGTACCACTATTGAGAACAATACCCTTCAGTCCCAGAAGACCATTACATCTCCTGAAGGAAGAACGGCAACTATTGCCTATGACCCGGCAAACCTCCTTACCACCAGTTTAAGTATTCCCGGGCTTTTTGGTGCAACATACGGGTACGATTCCAGGGGAAGGTTGACTTCTGTCCTCACCGATACGCGAGAAATTGTATTCACGTATAACCCGGAAGGGTTCCTTGCGTCGATCAGAGATCCGGAACTGCATACCACGAGTTTTACCTATGATGCTGTGGGCCGTATGAATGGTATTACAGGGCCTGATGGTTCTTCTCTGGAATTTACGTATGACAAGAACGGCAACATGACAGTTCTCACCAACCCCTCGCTTATTAACCACGGTTTTGGGTATAACAGCGTCAATCTCAATACCTCTTATCAGACTCCCCTTAGCGGAAGCTACAGCTATTTGTACGACAAAGACAGGCGTCTTAAAAGAATAACATTCCCGTCTCTCAAACAGATAAATAACATTTATGCTGACGGAAGGCTTACTCAGATACAGACACCCGAAGGGGACATCGACTTCAGTTATCTCTGTGCCACCAAGCTAGGCTCGGTAAGCATGGGAACTGAGTCGGTCACTTACGGCTACGACGGCTCGCTCGTCACCTCCGAAACCTATAGCGCTACCTTGAGCCAGGCCATCTCTTATACTTATAACGATGACTTCAACCCCAGCAGTTTCACCTACTCCGGTGGCACTGAGAATTATACCTATGATAATGACGGACTGCTTACCGGCGCAGGAGACTTCACTATCACCCGCAATGCTGGCAACGGTCTGCCTGAGGCCGTTACCGGCGGCGCCTTCAGTCTTTCCCGTACCTTCAATGGCTACGGTGAGGTAGAGGCAGAGAGTGTCACCGTGGGCGCACAGGGCGCATACTCTTACAACCTGAGCCGGAACCAGGCAGGGTGGATCACCGGCAAGAGTGAGACAGTCCAGGGCGCTGCCGTTGACTACGCCTATACCTACGATCCCGCAGGACGGCTCCTCACTGTTACCAGGGATGGGATACTGGTCGAGGAGTACCAGTATAATGCCAATGGTTCC
>CAZPUD010000169.1:0-8983 GCA_964589115.1 uncultured candidatus Brocadiaceae bacterium
AATATGGATTATAGCCTTGTAATCCTGATAATATGCATGGATGTGCGGTGGGTTGTGTTCTTTTGGAGAACAATACATCCTGATAATGATTCCGTAAAACATTGAAATAGTTGGCATCACGTCCCCAATAATTTATACACATAACGTTAGTGTTAGAATATAGTTCATTCGGCTTTTTTCTGTTACGGCCTCTTTAAATTTTCGGCGCTGTAATAATCCGCTGTTGTACGTCAATAATTTCTTTGATAGTCTTATTTTCGCCAAGCTGAAATGACTTGTTATGCCCATCCCTTCTCACTATACAAATGCCAAATTCTCCTCGTTTTGAATTATTATCTTCGGGTTGGGATTTCGTGGTGGGATTGGTAAACCTTTTTCTTTTAATAAAATGACATGTTCCTTCATTCCCCACTTTGCTTTATAGATACAATCTTCAATAGAATGTCCTATCCCTGAAAAACCTTCTAAATCCGGAGAATAAAAACCAAAGTAATCAGGTTCTTCTGTTGCCTCAATTATTAACGAGTATTCCAGTTCAATCATTGTTACCTACTATTTCTTCTTCTTTATACCTGCCACTTTTGGTATGGCATGACAAATACCTTTTGGTACTTCTTTTGAACCATGATAATCAACACGAATCAATTTATCCCATCTTGTTTGCTTAAATCAAATTCAAAAAAACTTCTATCTCATCTCAACTTTCTTCATTGCCTTTGGAAATTACTCTTACAGAAGATTTCACAAAGCCTCCATAATACGCCTGTTTAGATTTATTAGCATAACGTGGGCATCACCCGCCTGCGAACAGAAACCAAGACCTACATGTGCGCGGACCCTTCGCTCACAACATCGGCAAAGGGCAAATGAGCTTCAGGCTCGCAGGTCAGTGTGAAAGCATTGTTAGGTGAAGGCCGTCTCTCTCTACATTGCTTGGAGTTAGTTTTCCACCGAACCTTCTAGAGACTCTTCATTGGTATCATCTGAGGTACCTGAAGTAAGATTAAGTATTTTACTTTTTACAGATCCTAGGTTAAAAGCTTCAGCGAGTTTTTTCCGAAACTCAGATGGTGTATCAGAAACCCATGGATTTGAAACCGACTCGCTCCTCCCCATCAATTCCATAGCGATTGAAATACCTGGGCGAACATAAGATTTTTTCAGGAAGTTTGGTAAATCTTCATCTTCCAGTTGAATTGTCACAGGATAAGGGTTATTAGGTCGGTGTACAATTGAAAACAGCGTAGATGTTCGATTGCTGGCTACATGTTTCGCATGAACTATTATCATAGAATTGCCCGATTTTGATGTTGCATCCTGTAGAACTAACTCCATCATCCCATCACTACTAGTTTGCCAATCTTCATTGGCAGCCTTGAGAATCTCCCTTGGGGTTTGTGTGTCGCTGAGATCAAGACCGCTCGGCCAAAAATTACTCATTACTATCCTCACAAAAACTTACTAGAATTGGAAAATGATCTGATGCTTTATCGGTGTCAGGGTGTCCCTTCTTATTCATAAGTGATTCTGTCCCTGCCTCAGTCAAAATCTTCACACTATGAAAAAGCCCTACTACTGAGTGGTGGATTATTACCTGATCAAGCATGCTCCATCCATAAGGCCCTTGGTTGCTAGTATCGTAAACTGTTCCAGCCGGACCATCCGTATTGTCACCAAAGAGACTCCACATTGGATTGTAGTAAAAATCATAACTTCTATTTAGGAATGTGCGATAACCAGGTTTCACGCATGCCTTAGTCATCATTGCATTTAGCCCTGTAGCTAAGTTCATGCCCTTTTCGAACGGATTCATGTTAAGATCACCGAGGAGTATCAATTTGTTTGTTCTCTTTTCCTCTTGGACAAATCTCATCTCGTCTGCTAAAAGTTGAGCAGATGATTGTCGAGTTTCAGGATCGTAATTTCGAATATCAACACCATGAACTAGTACCAGAAAAGTTTTATGCTTCCCAATTTGGAATTTGCGCACACTAGTGCGAAATCCAGAGTGAGTCTCAGACAGATCGAGTTCGGGATTTCTGCAAAAGCAGTGAAATCTCTTGACAGATTTCGATATTACATTTGGATAATAAAAATCCTGAGAAACATTCGTTTGGAGTGCTTGGAGTGTCTTCTTAGTTGAAACATTATTTTCGATGAGCACAACGATATCTGCATTCGTCGATGCAGTAATTGAACAAACAAAACCAGTTAGCTCTTTCTTGTTAACGTTCCAAAAAATAATTCGCGGCAAATTTAGAATCCTTTTTATCCTCTATTTTTTACTCTGACCTGCAAAATTCTACTTTATATTATCATGTTGATCACTTAGGTTAACATTGAACAGCCTAATATGGGCATCACCAACGAACCGTAAATTCTGGGAACACCATACTTAATTATGGAGATTCACATTTTTCTTTTGAGTCACCTTTGCGCCAGGTTTCTGCTTACGGGGTATTCTCCCAAGTACATTCTCAAGCCGTATTAAAAAGTAATATTGAGCTAAAAACAATCTTTTCGACTGTTTAACGTGGCCCGATCCCAGACCCCCTTTTATATTTATCTTTCCTTTAAATAACTTTTTAAATCACGATAGTAATTTTCATGTGGGCCAATCATAATTAATTCTAACCCATCACTAATCATTCTGTAGGAAAGAAGATACTGAATAGTTTTGATTTTGAACTTATGAATATATATGCCACGAAGGTCTCCTTTCTTTTCTTCTCCAACCAAAGGATTTTCTGTTATCCTTTTAATTTCTTCATCTAATATTCCTTTTTCCTGCTTTGAAAACTTTTTGATTTTGTTTTTAAAAATTCTTGACTGATAGATTTTCATCCATTAC
Organism: uncultured candidatus Brocadiaceae bacterium; assembly: GCA_964589115.1. Taxonomy (GTDB): domain Bacteria; phylum Planctomycetota; class Brocadiia; order Brocadiales; family Brocadiaceae; genus JBDIVL01. Next base: position 2,852 of record CAZPUD010000169.1, read on the forward strand.
CCAAACTTATATTCAGATCTTTCACCTTGTTCTAATTCTTCTATTCCCATAAGTATTTCTTTGATAAGATTGTAGGTTAAGTCTGGATTTTCTTCGGCACATTTGCCTATTTTTGCCCAGTGTTCTATTTGACCTGTTACAGATCGATGGTCAATACGGCTATATTTTTTAGCCTCACTGAGTAATTCTTTTGATATTCTTACAGAAGTAGACATTTTCAATACCTCCAATTGTAATTAAGTTACATTTTGTTGTATTTTATGTCAATTCATAGCAAAATGCAACATTATGTTAATGCAGGAGACACAAGGAGTCAAACCTTGATTAGTGATTATAAAAAATAGAGATAGAGACTTTTATTGGCTTAAAGCCTATGTAAAACAAAAGTTTCGGGTGTTTAGTAATTATTAACAATAATATGCACAGACTTATATTGCGAGGTAATATTCTTTTAAATGTCCATTTCCGTTTGAAGCAGAGCCCCATCCACGAGATGAGAATCTCAGACAGATGAGGAATACTTCTCGAAAACGCTGGAAAGAGGGAGTGAAATACCATATTCGTTCTCTGGTAGAAAATACCATTTTTCGCTTGAAAAGTACCTTTAATAAACTCATCAGCACCAACAGTTAATGCAGAGGATACATGCAAAGCGTCTAATGCACCGAGACCGTGACAAACCGCATGTTTATATGCATCTTTAACAATGTCTTGAAAATCACTAGCCCATTTTTCTACCGTTTCAAAAAATGCATTGTAGAATTCCGCTTCATCATTTAATTTATTGAATAATGGTTTGGGTAGCACTTCAAGTTGGAGAAATTCACTTGCCGTAAATTCCCGATTGGGATCATCAAGTATTTTCATTGCGCGCTGATGAATATCATCTTTTCCACGTGCTGCTGCTATCAATACGTTTGCATCAACATACGTTAAAATTTTATTTTCTATCATGCTTTTTCACCACGGCGTTCAGCTACTTCACGCTCAATGTCATCCCAATCCAAAAGCGGTGCCCCAGATTTAACTATACGCTCCCGTATGCGCATGAGTCGTTCACCAAGAGGAGTCTTTGCAGGACGCTGACGCAATAACTGCCACTCTTCTATAACATCAAATCCCGGAAACGGTTCGGTACAGGCACTTGAGGTATGAGCTGTAAGCATTATACTTATTACCGCCATTGATAAGACGCTGGTACAGGTTCTATGCGGTGGTATATCCCGTAGTTTGATATTACATTTCTGTACATCATCTAAGGATTCACCTTTTATAATTTCAGGGTGATTTTTGGTAGGATAAGTACCCGTATTCATTTTTTCCCTTCCTTGAGCCATATATAAGCGTCTGGCTTCAATGAGTCAATGAAAGACTCTTCAACCCGATCGTGTGCCTGGTTAAGCCATTCTGTAACTTTATCTTTTTCGACTAATTCAGAAACCGCAGTTGAGATAAAATCAAGATCTAATACAACCATGGATTTGTCATCGGACTGAATGAGACCTGTCTGATGGATAAGTACTCCTTCTGGCTTATCATGTTTTAATTCATATCTTTGAAAAAATGTAGCAACATCCCGTTTAAGTTTATTCGGAAATGACGGCCATATGGAAATTATGTTTTTCCAATCAGAACTAAATCCTGCGAGCTCTATTTGGTTGATGTATCGTAGGCCAAGTCGTGATATTTGTCCACGTTTGATTACGCTTAAATATTCTGAATAAACCCGAGATATCAATTTACAAAATGTGTCCCAATTCTGATAAGGTTGTAAATGATTAATAATTAATTGCCTTGAACCGACCTGGACCATTGTGCTGCCATCTGACCGCTTTAGCTGAATCCTTTCAGGCCCCGATTCAATGACAGATGGCTGTGTAATTTTTCTGCTTGGCTGTTGAACTGTTACTCCTAAACGATGTACCTCTGCACGTTCAGAAAACTCTTTACCTATTTTTTCAAATAAGAGGCCAGGAACTGTCCAATCCCATTCAGATTCTGGGTCAAACAGAAACTCACAAACTGCTTCAACGAGGGGGGAATTTTTAAGTATCTCTCCCATTTAAATACCTTAATTCAAATTAGATTTTAAAAATAGTATGCTATTCTTGTAATTAAATTGCATCTAATAGTCAATAGAAAACTTACTCTTTATGCGATAAAGGGGTTAGCTTGAACGATTTGTTATGTGTTGAGTTTCTATTTTAATACTTTTTTTCATACAATACTTCTGGATCAATATCCAAATGGTTTGCCTATTCTATCGAATCAAACTTGACGAGGAATACAAGTGTCACATCTTAAATGTTAAATAATTGTTTCTTCAAATTTGATAACTTATCACTCAGTTTTTTGTTTAACATCAGTTCTGCATTCATCTGGTTATAGTTCATGGTAATTGCTGCCCCTGATATACCATCGAAAAACGTACCAAGATCCTTCTGATATCCCGTTCAGGTCTCGGGCAAGATACATGGCAATTGCCAGTACTTTGTTATTCTTGCGCCCCCTGATTTTTACCTGCTCCTCGCTACACCTGAATTCATCACATACAGACTGAATAATTCTTGGGAGGGGTACCTTTGGTTTTAATTCCCTGAGTTGGGGAATTTCTTTCTCATATTCCCTTTTGGAAAGAAAATCGTCCCACTCGCCAAACATCTCAAGCAGATGAAACTGAACAGAATGGACTACGAATAATTATACCATTACGTATAAACAAGTTTGTCCGTGCCACCCAGTATAAACTATTGTCCGGTTTCATCCCTTTAATACTATAATATTACTTCTTTTGATCGATGCTATCATCCCCTTCAGAAAAGGTCAAAGTATGCCTCGGTTTATATCTCAAAGAGTAATAAGCCTGAGAAGTCTTCTAGCCATCACTTGAGCGTCATTATCAGAAATTTCCTCACTAAATTCTTTTTTATAGATATCTTTCAATTCTTCTAGTGCTTCTTTCGGTAATTTCATCAAACAAATACTAGAAAAATCATTCGTTTTGAGAAATTCCGGCAAGATTGCCCTGAGAGGTAAAAATTAGATATGTAAATGTTAGAATGAGAGTGTAGATTTGGCATTTTCTTACGAGAACCTCTTGAATGTAAATTAAAAGATTGAAGCTGGCACAGGGTACCTCAATAAAAAATTAAAAAAGTCCTTGACCTTCCAGTATGGTGGAAGGTGTATAATTATTTTAGTATGAGAAGAAAACAAAAAATCTTTATAAAAATAGGAAAGGGGGTGATAAATCATGGTAGCAGGAAGAAAGGTAGAGGTCTTTACTGCTGGCTGCCCACTCTGTGAAAATACAGTTAAGCTGGTGAAGGAACTTGCTTGTCCCAACTGCGAAGTAACGATCTATGATCTGGTGAAGCAGTGTGAAATGAAGGAATGCATAGACAAGGTAAAGCGCTATGGGATTAGCAGAGTTCCCGCCGTCGTTGTGGATGGCAAGATGGCCCAGTGTTGCCAGGGTGCCGGACCTAACAAAGAGGCCCTTCTGGCTGCAGGTATTGGCAAACCTCTTTAATAGATGCAGGTTAGGCTCATGGGAAGACGGGAGAACCCGGGCTCCCATCTTCCTGGGGCATTGCCTTATATGAATCAAGCTGAGAACATGTACAAGTTGATCAAAATATAGTCTTTTATATTAAAACTTCCATAGTTTGATGATTAGATGATTATTGGGTAATATTCAAATAATATACCAAAAGTATAGTAGTTTTATATTCTTATGCTTACAAAAACTGTTTTAGGATTTGCTTGGTATGATAATTTACCTGTTTAGAACAGATTTAAAAATTAGTGTTGAACTTAAAGAAAGAGTGATGAAAATTTTATGAAAGAAAGGTTGTTTATAGGGGAACTTGCAAGGAAGTCAGGGCTTAATTCCAAAACTATCCGCTACTATGAGACCGTCGGTCTTTTACCTGAACCTGATAGAACTCCCTCCGGATACCGATATTACCCTGACAAAGTAGTAGATAAGCTCAAATTTATTAAAAAGGCACAAAGGCTTGGGTTTACTCTACAAGAGATTAAAGAGATACTCCTTCTAAAGGAAGAAGGCACAAAACCCTGCCTGCATGTGAAAAGTATGGTACAGAAAAAGATAAGAGATCTGGAAGAGATTATCAAAGAATCGAAGGCCCTGTGTGAGAATCTACATACCCTCCTGAAGAGCAAACCTTTACCTAAAAAGGGAATGATATGCCCTCATATAGAGGCCGCAGAAGTAAGAGTTGATACAGCGAAGGAATGATTTAAAATATTGAAGCTGATAGAGAAAACTCTGTAAAATCTGAGTCTCCCTTTGAGTCGTATCCGTTTTACTGCCCTGTCCATAATCTCCTGTAACTAAAATATCTCTGGCAGGAGTGGTTCTTGACCTCTCTTTTTCGCTTACTTTTCCCAACCTTCTTTTGCAGGGCTTGTCTCGTACTTGATACGAGGAATGACTGAATAGGACAAAGCTGTTGCCAAAGGCAACTTAGTTTAATGCTTAGGAAATTCAAAGTTTCAGGGTTGGTTTTCAGGGTTGGTTCAATCGTCCACGATTGAACCGAAACGTTTAGCATGTCTCATATGCCTGGAATAATCTAAAACGTACAGGCCAATGCTAAACGAATGGTTCAATCTGCAAGATTGAACCAACCATAGCCGCTGCCGAAGGCAGCTAATTTAACGTTTAGGGATTTCAAACCAATATGATGTTTCGGTGTGTGTTCACACCGAAACCTGCATGGGTAATGATTTGCTTCGGTGAGAGAATTCACCGAAACATGTTCATAATAAAGTCTCAGAGGGTTCAATCTGCCAACCAGATATTTATTTTTTCCCTACCAGTATTGACTGTACCGTTGCAAGCCCTTTACCTAATTCAACAGGGTATCCGGCTTCATAAAGCCCCTTTTCAAGGGCGGCAATAGCAACGATGATATCGAAATCATTAACATACCCCATGTGGCCGATCCTGATAATCTTCCCCTTCAGCTCATCCTGCCCGCCAGTAAAGGTTACACCCGTCTCGTCCCTTAATTTCTTAATAATCTTTTCTACGTCCACTCCTTCTGGCGCCTTAATAGCTGTTAATACATTACTTGAATATTCTCCGGCAAAGAGTTCCAGACCAAGGGCCTTTGCGCCTTCCCTCGTTGCATGGGCAAGCCGGGCATGCCTCTTCCATACATTCTCGATCCCTTCCTTTTTTATCATGTCCATAGCGGTCTTCATGGCCATAGCAAGCGAAACAGCCGGGGTGAAAGGGGTTGTTTTATCTTTCAAATTCTTTCGCATCTTTCTGAAATCCCAGTAATATCTTGGTAAATCAGTCTTTTCAATAACGCTCCAGGCACTGCTGTTAACGCAAACGAAGGCAAGGCCGGGCGGCATCATGCATCCCTTCTGTGACCCGGTAATTGCAACATCGATATTCCATTCATCCATAAGCAAAGGATGTACGCCGATCCCCGTAATGGCATCGACAACAAGCAGTGCACCGTATTTCTTGACAATAGAAGAAATAGATTTTATATCATGAACGACACCGGTTGAGGTCTCGCACTGTGTGGTAAATACAACGTTGATATCACCAGCCTTTTTCAAGGCGTTTTCAATGTCTGCCGGGTTTACTGCCTTACCGTTCTCAACGTCAATTGTAATGGTCTCAATACCAAAACACTTGCACAGCTCCGCCCAGCGTTCACCGAATTTCCCGCTGACTACCACAAGGGCCTTGTTTCCTTTAGACAGGACGTTTGCAACGCACGCTTCCATAGCCCCTGTTCCGGAAGACATCAGGGTGAAGACCTCGCCCGTCTTCGTTTGAAACAGGTATTTTAAATCTTCACTTAACTCGTAAAAGACCTGAGAAAATTGAGGTGTTCTGTGGTGGATCATCGGCTGTGCCTCGGAGAGCGCCACTTCAGGCGGCACCATCGTTGGGCCTGGCGTAAACAGATAGTTCTTTTTCATTTGTATTATCCTTTCATTACTTCATGGCAATAATATTGAACCAGCAGGGGAAAATATTATTATAAATTACATTGATAATATACTATTACACTGTCAACATAATTTGTAACGGTATGTGAATAACCAAAAGAGGTATAGCATGTCATTGCGAGGGTC
>CAZPUD010000170.1:0-3337 GCA_964589115.1 uncultured candidatus Brocadiaceae bacterium
GACGCTAAGAGCGCAAAGTTATTATTTGCGGAACACAGAACGCAGAGGTCAGGAGTCAGAATTTTGCATTCTGTGCGCCCGATGTCTTTTGTCTTTTTAAAGTTTTTCTTTGCGTTCTCCGCGCCTTTGCGGTGAATTATTCGGTTATCTTTTTCAGAAAAAAAATATCAATTGAAATCTGAAACGGTTCTTTTGCGGTTAAACACCATTATTTCCTGGATTAAACAGAAAAAATCCTTCCTGAAATCTCTTCATATTTACACATTTACAAATATCGTAGAAACAGCTATCCCATTTTTTTTAATGCCTGTTTTGACAAGGTTATTGTCTACATTCGACTACGGTATGATTGCTACTTTTAATGCGATTAAGACGAACGCTAATCCTGTTATTTCAATGGCAACTCCGGGCGCCGTAGGCAGGGCTTACTATGATAGGGATAAAGAGGGGTTCGATTTCCCGTGTTATGTATATAACGCACTAGTAGTAAATTTTATTCTACTATTCACAGTTTTGCTCGTTCTAGCGGTTTTTAAGAATTTTATACCTGGTATAGAAGGGGTTGGTATATTCTGGTTATTTTTAATACCGCTTATTGTATGGGCTGCAGCTACTTCTAATATAAAGGTTAAGTTGTGGATATACCAGCAACATCCACGCAATAATGGTATCTTTAGGATCTTACAATCTTTAGCGGAGTTTGGTCTGTCTATTTTACTGGTTAGTATTTTTCTCAGAAGCTGGAAAGGCAGGATGATTGGCGCCGGAATAACTGAGATTGGTTTCTGTTTTATAGCAGTTTATATTCTCTACCGGTATGATAAATTAAAACCCGCTTTAAATAGAGAATATATAAAAGATATTTTAAAATTCGGTTTACCTTTGCTGCCCCATTCCTTTGGCTGGATGCTTATATGGACTGCTGATAAATATTTTCTTAATCATATGGTTGGTGTTGCTACTTTAGGAATTTATGGAGTTGCCTATGCCCTTGGAGCAAGTATTTCACTGCTTGCGGCTCCGGTTGATACTTCGGCTGCACCAATTATTTATAAAAGGCTTTCAAATTTAAATAACCACTCTGCCCAAAAAATGGTTATAGCAAGTTATGGATATTTTTTTTTACTTATTGCTTGCTCGTTTATATTGTGGCTAATGTCTCCATTCATCCTGAAAATATTGGTTGATAGAAAATTCTGGGGGGCAACAGATTATATTCTATGGATATCACTAGGTTACGCTGCACACGGAATGTCACGATTACTGAATCAATATATTAGTTTTTCAAAAAAGACGTACCTCATGTCATATAACACTTTTTCTGCTGGCCTGGTTGCAATAGCTGCTAACTATGCGTTAATAAAAATGAATGGAGCTGTTGGGGCAGCACAGGCAACATGCATTGCTTATATGGTTTATCTGGTATTGACATGGAGAACGGCTAATAAGCTCTATCCAATGCCATGGCTTTCGATATTCAGACCGAAAAAACTGAAAGAATTATTTCAATAGGCATTAGTATTAATTAAATAGTAATAGTTCACCGCAAAGACGCAAAGCTCACAATGGACAAGAACACTTATTTGTTAGTTTTTGCACAAATTACACAACTGCTATTGTGCAAATAATATTGACATAATGCACTTTATATTCTAACATTTGAGTGTGATATTCTTTAAAGAACGATTATAAGGAGCTTGATTATGAGGGCTACTGTTACTATTGAAAAAGATATACTGGACGAACTTTTAAAAGAAACAAAAGCTAAGAGTAAAGCCTCCGCTGTTAAGAAAGCAATAGACGAATTCTTGAGGAAAAAGAAGATAGAAAGAATAAAGGCAATGAAAGGTAAGCTGGATTTTGATCTAACAGCAGATGAAATTAGACATTATGAGCGGTGAGAAAATTTTAATAGACACTTCAGTATGGATAGATTACTTTCAAAATAAGGCTTCTGCTCTTTCCAACAAATTAGACGAGATTCTATCCGGAGACGCTATCTACATTCCAAAGGTTGTTGTAGCTGAGTTAATACAGGGAGCAAAATCCCAGAAGGAAATATCAATAGTAGAAGACTTTGTCGGCACTTTTAATATCATTGATCAGAAAGAAGACACATGGGTAGAAGCAGGAAAATTATCCTATAGGTTAAAGAAAAAAGGTAAGAACATAAATCTTACAGATTGTTATATAGCAATTATCGCCAGAGAGCATGAATGTACTGTCTTTACTCTCGATAAGCACTTTAAACATATTCAAACTGAGATAAATATAAACCTCATTCCATTATAAATCATTAAATTTTTCCCTGGGATAAATGCGTTATAAAAAATTAGGTAAAACGGGGATTGATGTATCCATAATAGGATTTGGGTGCAACCAGATTGGTTCTGATAAAACAGGATATAAAGATTTTGAACTAGCGAAAGATGCAGTATTCTTTGCTCTTGATAAAGGAATCAATTATTTCGATACCGCAGATGTTTATGGAGACAGGAAGTCTGAAGAATGGCTTGGCCGTATACTCGGCCCAAAAAGATCAAATGTAATCATATCAACAAAAGCAGGTCTGACCGGTGACGGAGGCAGAAATGGTCATCCCGATCATTTAAGAAAATCGTTAGAGAATAGTTTAAAAAAACTGAAGACTGATTATGTTGATATCTTTTACCTTCACCGTCCCGATCCAAAAATCCCTCTTGCCGAATCTATCAGTGCTATAGATAAATTGATCAAGGAAGGAAAGGCACGATATGGTGGGGTGTCTCAACTCGATCTGAAAGATTTAGAAATAGTAAAAAGCTCCCATGCTATTTCTTGTGTACAGTATTGTTTAAATTTTTTTAACTTTCAGACAGCGTACTCCGTTATGCCTATAATAGAGGAAAAGAACTACGGAGTTTCCACTTATTCTCCCATGTCGTCAGGATGGATATTAAAAGAAAAGTATTACTCCTTATCAAAAAAACGATTCCCTTACTTAAAACCACAGTACTATCGTCCGGAATTTTCAACCTTTAAAGCAATAGTTCAAGCAACTGAAAAATTTAAAATAAATATGAACCAGCTTGCTTTAAGTTGGGTGTTAAACCACCAAGGTGTACACTCCATTATTTGTGGAGTCAGTTCATGTGAACAATTGTGTGAAAATATAGGGGCAATTGATCTTCATACAACCCCTGAACTAATAGAAACAGTAAGTAATATTGTCCGAAGAAATACCGTTGAAAAGCACGAAATGAGAAAGATTATTTGGAATATCGGAATGAAGACAAGAAAGTGGGTAAAATTCTAGTTCACCGCAAAGACGCAAAGGACGCAAAGAAAACCTTAAAAA
>CAZPUD010000170.1:3437-8814 GCA_964589115.1 uncultured candidatus Brocadiaceae bacterium
CAATGAATAATAACATCCCAATAAATATACTTATCATAGGTACGGGTATGTATGTCTGCGGACGCGGGACTGATGGATATGGCACAATACTGCCTGCCATTTATGAGTGGAAACGGCAAGGAAGGCCTGGAGATGTTTATATCGCAGGTTCACATGCTGAAGGTATCAAGACAGTAAAGGGAAAAGTCAAAGAACTTAATGAATTATTTGGATTTAATATTACATTTAAGTATTTTCCCGAAGATAATACCTGTAATCCCGAAGCATATAAAAATGCAATTTCACAGATGCCAAAACCTGCTTGTACAATAGTTGCTGTTCCTGATCATCTCCATAAAAAGATTGCCGGAGATACTATCGAAAATAAGTTGCACACTCTGGTTGTAAAACCGCTTGCCCCCACTGTACAAGAGGTTATTGAACTTATAAAACTTCAAGAAAAATACAATGTTTACGGTGCTGTTGAATTTCATAAGCGATTCGATCGTTCCAATATTAAATTAAGAGATACAATTGCATCCGGTAATATCGGCGACCCCTTATACTTCGTAATAGAATACAGCCAGCGTAAGAGTATACCTACAGAAAGGTTTAGAGCCTGGGTTGACTCAACAAACATTTTCCAATATCTCGGAATTCATTATGTAGACATTATATATTTTTCAACAGGGGCTGTACCACAACGGGTAATGGCGGTTGGCCAAAAGAATTGGTTATCTCTAAAAGGAATTAACACATACGACTCTATCCAAACAATCATAGAATGGAAGATACCATCGGGAAATACATTCACCTCATCTTTTTTTACTAATTGGATAGATCCTGAAAACACATCGGCAATGTCAGACCAGAAGATAAAGGTGATAGGTACAAAAGGACGATATGAGGCCGATCAGAAAAAACGTGGTATTTATATAGTAGCTGAAGGTAAAGGAATAGAAGAACCTAATCCTGATTTTTGTTCAATGTATGGAAATAAAGCAGAGGGGATTTCATTTCAAGGGTATGGGATTGACAGCATTCTACAATTTCTCAAGGATGTAACGGATATAGAATTGGGAATATCAGAAATTAATGCACTGGAGGGTAAAAGACCGACTTTTAGAGACGCTATTATTTCAACGGTAGTTATTGAAGCTGCGAACAGAAGCATTGCTGAGAATGGACGATGGATAAAAACAAATTTTATCGAAGATAGATTTGTGGGATTTGAATAAGAGTTCACCGCAAAGACGCAAAGAGCGCAAAGGAACCCTAAAGTGATGAAGGAAGAAAATAGTTTGTTAAAAGAAATTATAGGCGCTGCAATTGAAGTACATCATTACAATAATCTTTAAAACTTTGCGCCCTTTGCGTCTTTGCGGTGAACTATTGCAATCTATAAGGAGAAACGTGTGAATCAAGTGTATATATCTTATGAAAAACTAAAATCTTTTATACTGAATGTCCTATTAAAGGCTAATGTTCGCAATGATGTGGCTGAATATGTTGCAGAAGGGTTGGTCCAGACATCCCTAAGAGGGGTTGATTCACATGGTATCAGACTTTTGCCACATTACCTTAATGGTGTTAAGGGTGGAAGGATTAATCCCAATCCTAGTTATAAATTTACACAAACTTCTCCGTCTACCGGACTTTTAGATGCTGACCATACTTTTGGACATGCAGCAGGCATGGAAGCGGCAAAAAGGGCAATCGAACTTGCCACCTTAGCAGGTACCGGGCATATCGCTATTTATAACTCAACACACTTTGGTGCCGCTGCTTATTATGCATTAGAAATAGCAAAACACGATATGATTGGGATGAGTTTTACCAATACCGATGCGCTTGTTAAGACCTATGCAGGGAAAAAACCTTTTTTAGGAAATAATCCCATATGCTTTACTGCTCCCACCCAAGGTGAACCGTTTTGCTTAGATATGGCGACAAGTATTGTCACGTTTAATAAAATACGACAATTAAGAGACGAAGGGTTGCCAGCACCGGCAGGTGTCGGAGCCAACAGTGAGGGTATTGAAACTACCAATCCTCACGAAATAACCACATTATTGCCAGTGGGGGGATATAAAGGGTATGGGCTGAGTATGATGGTGGAGATTTTATGCAGCCTGCTCACAGGAATGCCATATGGACCACACATTCCAAAAATGTTTGAAGCGCCCATGAATGCAAAACGTTTTCTTGGTCACTTTATAACGGCAATGAGAGTTGATTGTTTTCAGGAGAAAGAAATTTTTAAAGAACGTCTCTCTGCTATGATAAAAGAACTGAGAAATGAACCAGCATTAGATATTAATATTCCTATTCAGGTAGCAGATGATCCAGAGAAAAAAAGTTATGCAGAAAGAAGTAAAAATGGAATTCCTTTAAAATCGGTTGAATATGAGGCATTTAAGAATCTTAGCAAAGAATACGGAATTCAGTTTGAATAGCTGCCAAAACGATGGAATTAAAAGTTAAGAATATACTCTGTGATTATTGAACAATTATTAAGCGGCAGGTATAAATTCAATAAAGATTTTGCCACTTCACAACTACTTGAAATACAGCAGAAGGCTAGAATTCTTTTTTTGAATGAAATTCATAATAGAAATAAATATATATCTATTACAAAGTGTCCATGCTGTGGTAGAGATGATTTTACAAAGATTTCAGAAACAGAGAGAAGATACTTACCATCAGATATTGTAATATGTGATTTTTGTGAGATGTGTTTTAAGTCTTTAATTTTAGACCCCGAAGCGAATGAATATCATTACTCAAAAATATCTTATGCATTAAGGGGAAAAGACCTTTCATATAATGCGATAGAAGATCTTTTTGCGAAACGTGTAAATTTATATGCCTATCCTCGCTACAATTTTATTTCCCATTTTGTAGAATTTAACAGCAAAAGCGACTTAATTGTAGAATTTGGTTGTAATGATGGCGCTAATTTATTCCCCTGGCATGAAAGAGGTTTTAAAGTGTTAGGCGTTGAGCTAGATCCTAAAATGATTGAGTTCGGTAATATGAAAAACCTCAATTTAATTTATGGAGATTTTTTTAATTATAATTTTACTGAAAAAAAACCTAATTTGGTAATCCTTTCCCATGTACTTGAGCATGTAAGTGATATTAATAGAGTATTAGATAAATTGTATGAAATTTTACAGCCCGATGGACATTTGTTCATTGAAGTGCCAGGTATAAGAAGCCATGGATTGGGAGACCCAATGATGTATTTTGATGTAGAGCACAACTATTATTTTGATATGAATAGCCTTTCCAAACTATTAAAAAAACATGCTTTTAATATTATATTTGCAGATGAATTTGTCCGTATTTTATGCACACCAGCGCAAAATAAGTACAGCTTCTCTCGTAAGCACATTCCTTTATCAATGGATAAAATTAAGGCAAATATTCTAAAAGTATTTGTGAATATTATCACTCCTAAAAATAGGATTTTGTATGACTTATTAAAGGAAGGAGAGCGTAATAGTTTCAGGACCAAGGTATTAAATAAGTTACAGATGATGTATTTCCATTATTACTATTTGTCTATTAGCAAGTTCATAGAAAGAAATGGCAATATTTAATAAAAAAAAAGAAAAAATAATAGCCATGATCCCAGCACGTATGGGGAGCACGAGACTTGCAATGAAAAATCTTGCTTTGCTTAATGGTAAGCCTCTTATTTATTATGCAATTCAGGCGGCTAAAGATTCGGGTATTTTTAACCGTATCGTGATTAATTCTGAAGATATTTTATTTGCAAAAATAGCTAAACGCTATGGAATAAAGTTTTATCAGAGGCCAGCTCAATTTGCAACATCTACTGCCAAATCTGATTTTGTTGTTCATGATTTTGTGATAAATAATCCATGCAACATCATCGTGTGGGTTAATCCCACTTCTCCTTTACAAACCGGAGAAGAAATTAAACAGGCAGTTGAATATTTTATTAAAGAAGGTCTTGATACACTAATTACTGTTAACAATGCACAGGTTCATTGTGTATATAAAAATAAGCCTGTTAATTTCAATTTGAAGGAAATCTTCGCGCAGACGCAAGACCTTATACCAGTACAAACTTTTGTTTATTCTATTATGATGTGGCGAACAACTGTTTTTATGCGAACATTTAAAAAAAATGGATATGCGTTCTTTTGCGGTAAAATAGGATTTTATCCGGTAAGTAAACTTTCATCGATTATAATTAAAAGAAAAGAAGACCTTATGCTGGCTGACTATATTTTACATCTGATAAATAAGGATAAAGATTACAAAGTTCGTTATGATAGAATCGTGAAGTATTGGCAGGAGAAAGAATAAAATTGGGAAGGTTAATTTCAATTATTGTCAGAACCAGGAATGAAGAACGGTGGATAACACAGTGTCTTAGCGGGATATTTAGTCAAAAACATAAAGACTTCGAAGTTATAATTGTTGATAACGAGAGTAGTGATAATACATTAAAAAAAGTAAACCGGTTTAATATAAAGATCGTTTTATCATGCAGAGATTATCTGCCAGGTAAGGCTCTTAATATGGGCATAAGGGAATCAAAAGGAGATTATATTGTTTGCCTTTCTGGCCACTGTATACCTGTTAATGATCGATGGTTAACTAATCTTTTGAGAAATTTTAGCGACACAGAAGTCGGTGGTGTTTATGGACGCCAAGAGCCTCTTGCTTTTACTCCGGATCCTGATAAAAGAGATCTGTCGATAATTTTCGGTTTAGATAGAAGAGTGCAGAGAAGGGATAGTTTCTTTCATAACGCTAACAGCATGATAAGGCGAGATCTATGGGAAAAAGTACCATTTGATGAAACTGCAACAAATATAGAAGACAGAATTTGGGCAGATAAAATTCTTCAAAAGGGTTATTCGTTGGTTTATGAACCTGAGGCAAGTGTATATCATTATCATGGTATTCACCATGCAGGAGATAAAAAGAGATGCGCAAATGTAGTGAGGATTCTAGAATCTCTTAAGCCCGAAACTAAGAATAACGTCTACGTAAAAATTGAAAATCTAAATATCATTGCGATAATCCCTGTCAAAGGAAAAATTAATTATCTTAATGGTAAACCACTAATAAGTTATACAATTGGACAAGCGCTTGCTTCAAAGTACATAAAACAAGCAATTGTATCAACCGACAATTCCGAATTAGCAAGGCTATCCAATATACTTGGAGCAAAAACACCATTTTTAAGAGAAGAATCCCATTCGAAGGATTTTGTGGATATTGAAAAGGTTCTTCAATATTCTTTAAGTAAAATTGAAGATATGAAGATTTTTCCAGATATGATTGTTCATCTTGAAGAGACGTTTCCCTTCAGGCCAAAGCTTCTTATTGATAATATGTTAGAACAGATGGTAAG
>CAZPUD010000171.1:0-8787 GCA_964589115.1 uncultured candidatus Brocadiaceae bacterium
TATAAACGCCTAAGTGGGGAATAAATTTGCAATAAATTACTTTTTGGACGGCCCCGTACAATAAATAACATTTGTGTAGAGGAAAATATCCTATGGTTTTTTCATTATGTTTCAGATACTTATCATGTATATCTATTCTTGGTATAGTAACTTTCGGCGGCTGCGGTGTACAGGACCCTGATTATTACAATCGCCAGGGCGTCTCCCTGGATGGCCAGGGCAAGATTGATGAAGCTATGAGTAAATATAAAAAGGCATTAAGGATCGAGCCAAATAACAGGGAGGCACATTATAATCTTGCTGTAGCTTACCACAAGAAAGGGATGTTTAAAGAAGCTATCGAAGAATATAAAACCGTATTGGAACTTTACCCAAATGACCCGGAAACTCTCTATAATCTTGGTGCATTATATGTAAGAAACAACATGCATGATGCTGCCTTTTTTGTTTGGGAAAAGGCGGTCGAGTTAAAACCTGATTTCGTAGAAGCATACAACGCTTTGGCTTTTACATACGGACAAAACAAACGGTTTGATGATGCTATTAAAGCATTCATGAGGGTGCTTGATAAAAAGCCAGACGACGCAGTTACACATAACAATCTTGGCACAATATATATTGAAAAGGGAGATTTAGATAAGGCCTTCGATGAGTTTAAGAGGTCTATAGAAATTAATCCGTCAATTGCAATAGCCCATAAAAACCTTGAGTTCTTATATAGAAAAAAGGGAATGGTAGAAGAAGCAGATAAGGAACTTAAAATTTATGAAGAATTGATGAATAGGTGATGGAGTGGTGGAGTAATGGAGTATTGGAGTATTGGATTTTTCATAACAATAATCCATTACTCCACCACTCCAATGTTCCATGTCAGAAGTCTTTGCTGCGATGTAATCTCTTTCATCTGTCTGAAACTTCGCCGCTCTAGATCTGGATTATGTTACCGGATCATAACCGGAACCGCCAAACGGATGACATCTCAATACACGCCATATTCCCAAACAGATACCCCGCAGGGCACCCTTTTTTTCCACTGCATCAATCATATACTTAGAGCATGTAGGCTCATAACGGCAAGAGTGATACAAAAGAGGTGAGATGATGAATTGATAAGCCTGTACCAGTTTGATAATAACGTATTTCATAAAATATTTTGTATCTGTGAGAAAAATTTATTTACTTGCAATAACAATTTCCTAAGAGCATCTTCAACATCTGGTAATTTTAAATCAGGCGAAAATGAATGTCGTGGAATGGCTATAATATCAATATGGCAGGTAATCAAGTGTTTATTCAGCCTATATGCTTCCCTGAACAGTCGTTTGATACGATTACGCTGTACAGCGTTTCCTACTTTCTTGCTTACTACCAATCCCAGACGGGAATGCTGATAGTTGTTTGGTGCGATATAAAGAACTATCAAGGCATTTTTAAAGACCTTTCCCTCTTGAAAGACCCTTTCAAATTCCCTTTTCAGGGTTAAGTGTTCAGCCTTTGTAAATCGAAAGTCCATAACTCAGATATCCTTTTGCATTTATCCGTAGGTTAACAGAAATACAGGGTAAAATCAATAGTTACTATTCTAAAAAATGCTTGTAACTTCACAAGGCATATGATAAATTACAAAACCCTTCCGACAGATTAAAAACTGAGAAATTCTTAAACGGCCTCCTTAGCGGAGAACACCTGATAATGCCTAATAATTATACGACGAGTGTTTTCCTCTGCATTACACTTGTTTGTGCTGGTATACAGATTTGTATCGGGTTAATAGCATTGTTTGGTTGGATAGCCGGTTTGCTACTACTTGCTAGTATCCGTCCAGACTTCATTCCAATGGCTCCAGGTACCGCAATTATATTTATTGCAATGGGAAGTGCATTTATTATCTTGGTCTGCTGGCCTATACATTTCATTACCAATTGGTTTGCTAAATTTATTTCATTTTTTATCATATTTCAGGGCCTTTTAACACTTATTCAATATTTTTTTTGTGTTAATTTCGGTATTGTTATATTGTATTTCGGCAGCCCTGGAACCGTTGGTATGGCTCCTTTAGGTATCATGTCTCCTATCACTGCTGCTAACTTTTTGTTAGCCGGTGTTTCACTCCTTCTATCTCTTTTCATTGAAAAGAAATGTTATAAGAACATAGCATCAAGCCTTGCTGCGGTAGTAATTATTGTAGGATCAGTAGTAATACTTGGATATTTGTACAGAACACCACTACTCTATGGTGGGACAACTGTGCCTATGGCACTTACAACAGCAATAGCCTTTGTATTTCTTGGGGTAGGGTTAATAGTATTTATTGGTAAGCAATACTGGCCACTATGTCTTGTGGTTGGCTCATCAACACATGCTCGCCTTATGCGTACATTTCTACCTATCACAGTTTTTATAGTACTGCTTGAGGGGTGGGTATACACCTACATCTTCTGCAAACCGAAAAATAATCCTGCATTAATATCAGCACTACTGGTAATTCTACTCGTGGTTATAGTTGGTGTTCTCGTCTCGCGTATTTCAAATATTATTGCTAATACGATCGATTCTGCCGAGAAGAAACGCAGGCTGGCGGAGGAAAAACTCCATAAACTCTCTCATGCCATAGAACAAAGTTCATGTCCTATCATTATCACAAATACAAAAGGTGACATTGAATATATTAATCCCAAATTTACTCAGCTAACAGGCTATACACTGGAAGAAGTACTGGGGCAAAATCCGCGTATATTAAGATCAGGAGATACGAAACAGGAACAATATACAGATTTATGGAATACTATCACCTCTGGTAAAGAATGGCGGGGAGAATTTCACAACAGAAAGAAAAATGGAGAACTATATTGGGAACAAGCATTAATTTCACCGATAAGAAATTCAGAAGGAATGATTACCCATTTTGTCGCAATTAAGGAAGATGTTACGGAACGAAAAAATTTAGAAGCAAAATTAACATATACAGCTAATCACGATTCGCTTACGAATCTCTTTAACCGCCACTATCTTTGCGAAGAATTGGAGAAACTTCTTGCTCTTTCAGAGCGATACGGCACCAGTGGTGCATTGTTGTTTCTTGATGTAGACAACTTTAAATATATAAACGATACCCTTGGACATGCGGCAGGAGATAAACTCCTTATGCAGATCGCCGACTTGTTAAAAACAAGGTTGCGAAAAACTGATATCGTAGCACGTTTGGGTGGTGATGAGTTTGCCATTTTATTACCCCATACCGATACTCATAAAGCGCTATTCATTGCTAAACAAATCGTTGAATTGATACAGCATCAGGCCACGGTACAAGATATACAATCTATTGGTATTACAACCAGCATTGGCATTGCTATGTTTCCAAAACATGGTGATACGGTCAAGACATTGCTTACCCATGCTGATCTTGCCATGTATCAGGCAAAAGAAAAAGGCCGTAATCGTGTTTGCATTTTTAGACCGAACCAGAAAACAAAAATTGAGTTAAGGGTAACATGGGAAAAATGCATACGGAATGCGTTAAAACAAAATGGCTTTGTGTTGTATTTGCAACCGATTTTAGATTTGCATCAAAACAGCATCATAGGATACGAAGCGCTCCTGCGCATGATTGATGAAAATGGAAAACTTATTTCCCCCTCTCAATTTCTTAAAACCGCAGAATGCTTTGGGCTTATCTATGATATAGATATTTGGGTAATCTATAATGCCATCCATCTCATTGAGCGCCTTCATAAAAATAATAAACCTACATATCTAGAAGTTAATCTGTCAAGTAAGGCATTCAGTAATACAAAATTAATATCCCTGATCAGAGAAGAACTTGTTAAGACAAGGATAAATCCCGCTGACCTTGTTTTTGAAATTACGGAAACCGCAGTAATTGAGAATATAGCCATTGCACAAAATTTTATTAATGACCTTAAGACTTTAGGCTGTAAGTTTGCCCTTGATGATTTTGGTACAGGATTTTCGTCTTTTAATTATCTTAAGTGTTTATCTGTTAATTACTTAAAAATTGATGGTGTTTTTATTCAAAACCTGCAAAATAACATAGTAGATCAACACCTGGTTAAGGCAATGGTTGACGTAGCACATGCATTAGGGAAGAAAACTATTGCTGAATTCGTAGATAGTGAAAAGACTATACCTATATTGCAAAAACTTGGTATAGATTACGCACAGGGCTATTATATCGGTAAACCATATAAAGTATCTTAATTATTATCTCTCGTACCTGTATAAGATTTGAAATTACCTATGTTACTTTTACTTTTCGTTAATATTTGTTGTAGTTACTTTACAATCATTTGTCTATAATCTTGATATCATTTAAGATTTTAGCTTCTTTTCCTTGATCTCTAGGGCAGACAATGCATTATATAAAGCAAAGCACGAAGGGAGAGATAGAGTTGCAGTGTTGTGAGATGTAGAAGAATTATAAACCTTTCTATAAGAAAAATAAAATATAGATGATAAAAGAGCCAAGGATAGCGCTTATAGATTTGATCATGTGCCTGTCAAATGCAATGGACCTGATTAGTCCTGCCATAGTTAATCATCACAAGCAAGTAGCCTATATAGCTTTCAATATCGCTTCAGAATTAGGTCTACCGGTGCAACAAAGAAACGATCTGGCACTGGCAGGGGCATTGCATGATATCGGGGCTCTTTCTCTTAAAGAAAGATTGGATTGTCTTCAGTTTGAATGTGAAAACCATCATAAACACGAAGAATCGAGTTACCTTCTCCTTAAGATGTTCGAGCCGCTATCTCATGTAGCCACCTTCGTACGGTTTCACCACTTTCCATGGGGGGATGAATTCAAGAGGAAGCAGATACCGGTTGAAAGCAATATACTACATCTTGCAGACCGAATTGCTGTACTTATAGATGAACACCGAGAGATACTTAGTCAGGTAAAGATAATCCGCGAGAAGATTGAGAGCCAGCGAGGAAAAATGTTTATGCCTGAACTGGTTGATGCCTTTAGAACACTGTCCACCAGGGAATATTTCTGGTTAGATGTTATATCTCCATCAATAATATGCTCTACTCTCTCCAGTAAGACCAGACTGGAAACGGTTGAACTTGGCATGGAAGGGCTACTCACTTTAGCTAACATGTTTCGCCGGATTATCGATTTTAAAAGCCATTTTACGGCAACGCACTCTAGCGGGGTTGCGTCCAGTGCTGAGGCGTTGGCCAGGTTGACAGGCTTCTCAGATCGCGAATGCCGTATGATGAAGATCGCAGGATATTTTCATGATTTAGGTAAATTAGCCGTACCAGCAGAAATTTTGGAGAAACAAGGTAAGCTAACGGATGATGAACTCAATATTATTCGAAGTCATACATTCTATACTTACCGTATCCTTGAACCTATTAGTGACCTTGATATTATCAGTTCCTGGGCTGCTTTTCATCACGAGCGTCTTGATGGAACCGGTTATCCATTTCACCATAAAGGTCAGGACCTATCGATAGGTTCAAGAATCATGGCAGTTGCAGATGTATTCACTGCCATTACAGAAGACCGGCCGTACAGAAAAGGAATGGATATCGGAAAAGCACTACAAATTATCGAACTGCTGGCCGATAACTCAAAATTAGATTCTAGAATCGTATCGTTATTAAAATGTCATTTTGATGAAATTAATGCTAACCGTATAAGTGCTCAAATAAGTTCGGTTGAGGAATATAATCAATTTATGAGACAGCTTGCCAAGCATCAGGAATAAGAAAGGCTGTGGAAATAAAGCTATTCAATTAAAAAAGAAATACCTAACCCGAATAAATCAGAATGCGTAGCGAGGGAATTTGGATTTCGGATTTTAGATGTCGGATTTCTGATTTTTTAATTTGATTTTTCATTCTGCAATCCGCAATCCCAAATCTACAATTGGATATATCTCCCGCCAATGCCGACCACAAGGGATCGGCGCTACAATTTTTGCTAAAAATGTTAATATTTATTTCTGAAGATACTAACGGAGCCTCTTCAGTTCTTCTTCTAAAGGTAATGGCTCAAATCCTAATGCCAGTGCCTTTGTACTATCAAGGGAAACGTCGGGTGGTCTTGGTGCTGTCATATCGAGGTCTTTTTGTCTGCACGGTAATAACCTTGCATCTCGGATCCCAAAGATATCTGCCGCCAATTTACCGAAATGATAGCGTGAAATACGTTCAATGCCTCCCAGGTGCAGTGTTCCGCTTACCTTTTCAAGTGCCAGGAAAAGTCCCTGAACGGCTGATCTTGCACTTATCGGGGTTCTAAATTCATCAATAAATAATGGTAACTCCCGGCCTTCTCTCATTGCTTTTATCATTGGTTGAATAAAACTTGCTGCATAAGGTCCCGGAGTACCAAACATCAGAGCCATACGACAAACAGTAACTTTTGGATAATTCCGTATCATGCCTTCCTCTGCCAATACCTTCTGCTCACCATAAAAACTGATAGGGCAAACCCTGTCTTCTTCTCTGTAAGGCGCACTTAGTCCATTAAAAACCAGGTCACTCGAAGTAAAAATGCAGGGTATTGAATAATCGGCACAAAGTTTCGCGATATTGACGGATGCATCTACATTTATTTTCTGTGATTCAATGCGGTTTACCTGGCAAAAATCTGGTTTTGACTTTGCTGCCGTATGGATTACAGCATCAGGTCGGACCAGTTGAAATATATCTTTTAATTCCCTGAAATCAGTTAAATCGACTTTTAGAATATTTACCCCTGTAATTTCTGTCGGGTGTGAAAAGACTGTTCCAAACACTTCCCATCTATCTTTTACCGTATGGCAGATGTTCCATCCCAAAAAACCACTGGCACCGGTAATTAATAATTTTCTCATGACTCTAAATCTGTCTTTGAAAAATAAGGAATACTGAACCATCGAATACAAAGGAAGAAACCAGGACATAGCTTGTACTGTTCATTTCACTGCATTCAGACTTAATTTTCTCAGCTAAATTTACGGTACCGTTAATAGATATTTTTCTCACTTCAGTCTCCATTGTTTCCATTGTCTGATTCTCCTGAAAAATTAATTAGGCCTTCGGCTACTTTTTACAACACTTATGTAGGGGCGAACTTGTGTTCGCCATTGCCGTGCACAATTCAAAACGTTTATATTTATTTTCCATTTAAATGAACACAGGTAGGGGCGGGTTTAAAACCTGCCCTTACAACAGGACATTAAAATTTCATACATTAAACAATTTATATATCAAAAAATATACCATTGAAATGGAAAAACTGTTTAATGGTATATTGATGTAGAAAATATAAGGTAAGGATAATAAAAGTGTGACATGTCACAGAAGTGTGCCGTCACAGGGGTGTGACTGTATGCTGCCATTTTTCTTGACTGTCTCTGTATTACTGATAAAATTAGTAAACTTTTCGTAACAATTGATACAAAATTTTCTTGGATATAAAATATATGGATAAAATTGAACAGGAACGTCTTGATAAACTACAGAAGCTGCGCGAACGAAGAGTGGAGCCCTATGGTAAACGTTACGATGACACACAATCGATAAAATCGGTTCTGGACAGCTTTGCAGCGGAAAAAGATGATATAAAAGTCAAGGCTGCAGGGCGCATAATGACTATGCGTCCACATGGGAAAACAGCATTCCTGGATATCAGAGACTGGACAGGAAAAATACAGGTTTACATAAAACTTGACAAGGTCGGTCTTGAAAAATTTGAGATTTTTAAATTGCTCGACCTTGGAGATGTTATAGGAGCGGAGGGAATTCTCTTCAAAACCAGAACCGGTGAAGTTACCATCTATGCCGACGATTTTACCATATTATCAAAATCCCTCCTGACACCGCCTGAAAAGTGGCATGGATTAAAAGATGTCGAGTTAAGACACCGGCAGCGTTATGTTGATTTATTTACGAACCAGGAGGTAATGGAAACGTTCATAAAGCGCATCAGGATCATGCAGTATATACGGAGGTTCTTAGACAACCGCGGCTTTGTAGAGGTAGAGACACCAATGATGCAGCCAATTCCTGGTGGTGCGGTTGCAAGACCTTTTATTACACACCATAATGCCCTTGATATTGATCTGTACCTGAGGATCGCTCCTGAACTTTACCTGAAAAGGTTACTCGTCGGCGGTATGGAGCGGATATATGAGATTAATCGTAATTTCAGAAACGAAGGTATTTCAACAAGGCATAATCCTGAATTTACCATGATGGAACTTTATCAGGCCTATAGTGACTATCATGGTATGATGGAGTTAACTGAGAGTCTGATAACATCATTAGTGAAAGAATTACATGGCGGATATGAAATCCCTTTTGGTGAACGGAAGATTGATATGACACCACCCTGGCGCCGTGCCACCTTCTCTGAGTTGTTGAAAGAATATGGCGGCGTAAATTTCGAAGATGAGGCTGATCTAATCAGAAAATCAAGGGAGTTGGGCCTGGAGACCAAGGGCGTGGACAGGGATAACATTGCTAATAATATTTTTGAATATGTCGTAGAGCAGAACCTCAGTAATCCTACTTTTGTATTGGATTATCCTACGTCAATTTGTCCTTTGACAAAAGTATGCGAGTATGATCCTCGTTTTGCCCAACGGTTTGAGTTGTATATAGCATCAATGGAAATTGCAAATTCTTACTCGGAACTCAATGATGCAATTGAGCAGGATAAGCGGTTTCATGAACAGGCGGGTACCGAGGCTGATATCACAGGTAAGATTGATGAGGATTTCCTGACTGCCTTAAAATATGGCATGCCGCCTGCAGGAGGACTTGGTG
>CAZPUD010000172.1:0-8744 GCA_964589115.1 uncultured candidatus Brocadiaceae bacterium
CTATCGTACCCACATTCACATGGGGCTTCGTCCGCTTAAATACCTCTTTACCCATCCTTCTTCACCCTCTCCTCTTATTTTATCCCACAACTATATCTTTTACTTTTAATTTCTGGAGCTGCTGATGGGATTTGAACCCATGACCTCGTCCTTACCAAGGACGTGCTCCACCACTGAGCTACAGCAGCAAACAAACACATATCGATATACTTAAAATCAAGCTGTTGTATTTAGTCAAAATTATCCCAACAACCACACCTTAAAATACTTCAATTCTATAAAAACAAGACACATAAATATACCGCATCAACTTCTAAATATTTAGCCATCTAGACACTTACAACAGATAATTTTATATTGCACTTGCTATAATGTACAATTTTTTAATTATACAACAAAAAAAACAGATGTCAAATATTTTATATCATTACTAATGCTAAATCTTAGCGAATTGCTGCTATTACTTTAAGAAGTGCTGTAACAGAAAACTTAAAATTAACTAAAGCGGGCGATGGGAATCGAACCCACATGGCTAGCTTGGAAGGCTAGAGCTCTACCATTGAGCTACGCCCGCAAATATTTAAAAGATGTTCACAATATACCGTGTGAATTGTACAAATGCTGTTATTTAATGGTGGGTGGAGGAGGATTCGAACCTCCGAAGGCAATGCCAACAGATTTACAGTCTGTCCCCTTTGGCCGCTCGGGAATCCACCCTAATAAGTTTAAGGCTTAAAAAGCTAGCGGTGGGATTCGAACCCACAACCTGCGGTTTACAAAACCGCTGCTCCGCCGTTGAGCTACGCTAGCACGGAAAAAGAGATATTTTATCAAAGTATTAAAATTATTCAAGAAAAATTTACTTTATATTTAAATTTGAATAGCTGAAATATACGATTCATAATTGCGCTTAACCTCGACCAGACTATCCCCACCAAACTTTTCTAAGAATGCTCTGGCAATCTCGAAAGCAACCATGGACTCACAAACAACTGAGGCAGCGGGAACTGCGCAGACATCGGATCTTTCATATGAGGCTATAATAGGCTCTTTCGTCAACAAATCAACAGACCTTAAGGGTTTTTTCAATGTTGGTATGGGCTTCATATATGCTCTAATTATAATCGGTTCTCCGTTACTTATACCCCCCTCTATTCCTCCTGCATTATTTGTCGGCCTTTTAAATCCCCCTGTTAGTGATACACCTTTTGCGGGTTTCTCATAAAAGATTTCATCATGCACTTCTGAACCAAGTTTATTAGCAACATCATAACCTAAACCTAATTCGATACCTTTAATTGCCTGAACAGATATTAAGGCGTGTGCAAGTCTTGCATCCAGTTTCAAATCCCACTGCGTGTGATTTCCTAATCCAATGGGTAATCCATAAGCAAGTATCTCAATAACTCCACCAAGGGAATCTCCCTTATCATTCGTTTGCTTAATCCTCTCAACAATTTTCGGTTCGATATCCTGGTCAATACAATATACTAAGCTTTTCTCTCGTATTTTCCTTGCGATATCTATATCATCAGGAAATTTATCTGAATTAATACCACCAATTCCCTTTACATATCCAAATACATTTATCCCAAATTGAGCGAGTAAGATTTTTACTACTGCACCAACCGCCACTCTTGCAGCGGTCTCTCTCGCACTTGCTCGTTCTAGTATATCGCGTGCGTCCTTTTGATGATATTTTACAGCACCGGCAAGATCGGCATGACCTGGTCGCGGTCTTGTAACAGGGGGTAGCTCATTAATTTTATAATCACTATTTTTGATCATTAAACAAATCGGGCTACCCAGAGTTATATTTTTCCTAATTCCGGAAAGAATCTCCACGCCGTCCTCTTCAATTTGCATTCTTCCACCCCTGCCTAATCCACCCTGCCTTCTTCTCATTTCCCCATTTATTATCGCTTCATCAATTAACACACCCGCAGGAAATCCTTCGATCATCGCAATAAGGCATTTCCCATGCGATTCTCCTGAAGTTTTAAAATACAGCATGCTCTATCTCCAAAACTAACCAGTTTTATTATTTAATTGCCTAGGATAAATTAGTTATGCTAAAATCAAAAAATTATATATTTAATAACTTAAAATAACAATGTAAAATTCAATTGTATGTACAACCTATTCATTAGCCTACGTTACCTACGTAGTCGGAAAATATCTTTTTTTGCAGTAGCCGGGGTCGCCGTAGGAGTAATGACCTTAATTGTGGTACTTTCTGTAATGAATGGGTTTGACCAGGAACTCCGCAACAGAATAAGAGGCACGCTGGCGCATATTATTATTTTGAAAGGTGGTATGTATGGGCTTGAGGATTATCAACAAGTTATTGAAAAAGTAAAAGCCTTTGAGCATGTGACTGCATGTGCACCCTACATTGAAGGACCTGCACTTATTAAACTAAGGGGGAGAAAGGAATTCGTTTATTTCAAGGGAATCGACCCAATTGCAGAGGCACGCGTAGGGGATTTTGAATCTTACATTACTCCATTTGGAAATAAACCAAACGATTTACTAAAAACCCACGGAGAAAAAAATACTGCAAGCCTTTTGGGTGGCACAGAGTTATTGAGAATTGGGCCCGGCGAACCTGAAAAGGACGAGGGAAGCTTTATTCGTGACGGCGAGCAAGTAGTATTAGTTACATTGAGAGAATGGGATAAAATTAGTGTAAAAGCATTTGTAGTTGTTGGAAAATTTAAATCGGGAATGTATGATTTTGATAAAAACTACGTGTATATTCCTCTTACTGTAGCGCAAGAGCTTGTAGGCTCAAAAGAAAAAGATGCTGTGACCGGAATAAGTGTAAAATTAGATGATTATCGTTATGCCGACCAGGTACGTAATCACTTACAAGATGCGCTAGGCTTTGAATATTATGTACAAACATGGGAAGATGCAAGAAGAACATTTTTAACGGCTGTAATGATGGAAAGACGTGTAATGGCGTTTATCTTATTTTTTATTATTATGGTAGCGGGATTTAATATATTAGCAATTCTTACCATGATTGTCCTTGAAAAATCCAGAGATATTGGTATTTTAAAAGCGCTAGGGGCTACCACTCAGGGCATTATGTCTATTTTTCTTTTAAATGGATTTCTTATTGGTAGTATAGGTGCATGCATAGGAACAGGCATTGGTGTGTTCATTATTTTACAGGTTAATCGACTAGAGAATGTTTTATATAATCTTACAGGCTGGAGACCTTTTCCTCCTGACATATATTATTTTGATCAAATTCCTACAGTAATAAGTCCTATTGGCATCACGCTAACTGCTGTTGTTGCTATTTTCAGCAGTGTTATTTTCAGCATCTATCCTGCTTTTAGAGCCGCACGGCTTGATCCTGTAGAGACATTACGTTATGAGTAGTCTTTTAAATCATTTCCCCCATTAATTTTCATTAAGCGTATTGACAGACCAAAAAATAGCTGTTAGCATTTACTTGATTATAACTTATCATTTTGTCTTTCTGTCTATGTTATTTTCTATTAGAGTAATTTTACTGTGATTAATTATTATGATATTCTAGAAGTGCATCATGAGGTAAGTACAGAAGATCTTAAACGCTCCTTTCGGGCGCTCATTAAGAAGTACCATCCTGATATCCACGGTCCTAATAAATTATGGGCTGAATCAAAGACTAAGATTATTATACAAGCATATAAAACACTTTCCGATACAGCCACTCGTGAGCAGTACGACAGGTTGTATAAACACCACTTGAGAGTTCGTCAGACAACAGAATCATATACAAAAACTGAAACAACCGCCGAGACAAAGACTACTAAAACAGAGGCAAAATTTATCCTCTTCGATCTCCTGAATGGTAATATTGATAAGGCCATTGAAAATTACGAACGTTTATTAAGAGATTACATTGATATCGATTTCCTTTCACATTTAAATCACCGGGATTATATCGACTGCAAATTCTTACTGGCAGAAGCTTATGAGAAACTCGGGAAATATGAAGTTGCTATTGAATTTTATGAATTTATCTTTGAAAGAGAAAAAAGCACCATTCGCAATCATCTACTTGCCGAAATTAAAGAACGAATAAAGAATATATACTGTCGCAAACTGGCAAAATACGTTTCTCCAGAGAAGGCACTGTGTTATTATGAGAAGGTATTAAAGCTTAATTTACAAAAAAATGAGAATGCCTTTATATATAAAAAAATGGCAGAGTGTTATCTTAAATTGAAAGAGTATGAGAACTCACACAAGCACCTAAACATCGCTCTTTCACTGAAACCCAATATTCAAGGTATAAACAAACTCAAGGCACAGCTTAAACAACATATCCCTAATTTTGCAATATAGGAGACTTCATTTATCTATGAACAAAGAAACACCTCTTCTTACTACTAATTTACCGCAGCTTAATTTGTACAACCGCGGCAAGGTTAGAGATATTTATGAAATTAATGACCACTTATTAATCGTTACTACAGATCGTATCTCGGCCTTTGATGTAGTACTGCCAAATGGTATTCCGTACAAAGGAAAGGTACTTACCGCACTTTCTGAATTTTGGTTTCAATACACCTCTGATATTATTGAGAACCACCTCATTACCACTCACCTTGATCAGATGAATAACAGCAATATTATGCAATATAAAGATATTTTACAAGGGCGTTCTATGCTTGTTAAGCATGTAAAGGTCATTCCTGTAGAATGTGTAATTCGTGGTTATTTAGCAGGGTCCGGATGGGCTGAATATCAAAAAACACAGTCGGTTTGTGGGATAAAATTGCCACCCGGACTTAAAGAATCCGATAAACTCCCCGAACCTATCTTCACACCGGCCACAAAGGCAACAACTGGGCATGATGAAAACATCTCCTTTGCAAACGTTATTGATTTAATTGGCAGAAGACTAGCCGAAGAATTAAAGGAAAAGAGTATAAATATATACCTTAAGGCAAGCGACTATGCAAGAAACAGAGGCATTATTATCTGCGATACAAAATTTGAATGGGGCATTACAAAAGACAACAATACAATACTGATTGATGAAGTGCTTACACCGGACTCCTCTCGTTTTTGGCCACTCGAGGATTATAAGCCTGGAAAACCACAACCTTCTTATGATAAACAATTTATACGTGACTATCTTGAAAGCCTACACTGGAATAAGACACCTCCGGCGCCCTCACTTCCCCAAGAAATTATTCAAAAAACATCTGAAAAGTATCTCAATGCCTATAAAACTCTAACAGGGAAAAGCCTGATTTAAATTACTTTAACTTACAAAGGCTACAAGAATGATAACAAAACATGATGATCTCACCAAGTATCTTGATACTGCTAAAGAAGCAGCTCTTCGCGCCGGTATTATTCTTAAAGAATATTTTGGGAAAGTATGTCCCTCTATGATTGATGAAAAAGCAAAGAATGATTTTGTTACTGATATAGACCGGAAATCAGAAGATATAATAAAAAGCTATATTAGATCTCATTTTCCCGATCACGGTATATTGGCGGAAGAGTCTTTAACAGAAAAAGATTCTTCACCTTTCTTATGGATTATTGACCCCCTGGATGGCACTTCAAACTATATCCACGGCCTGCCCAGTTTTGCTGTTTCTATTGCATTAGAGATTGAAGGTAATTTGTCAGTTGGTTTGATTTATGAACCTCTGAGAGAGAATATCTATTATGCGATTGAAGGTCAAGGCGCTTTTAAAAATGACAAACGTATCAACATCGCTAACCACAAGACCTTAAATACTTCTCTCATCGCAACCGGTTTTCCTTTCAGGATAAAAGATATCATTGACACTTATCTCAAGACATTTAGAGAGCTGTTTCTGCAAGCTTCCGGAATCAGAAGGGTTGGCTCAGCCTGTCTTGACCTTGCATATACAGCGGAGGGTATTTTTGGAGGGTTTTTCGAGTGTGCCCTATCACCATGGGATATGGCGGCTGGCGCTCTTATAGTTGAAGAGTCAGGTGGAATTGTCACCGACTTTAAAGGTGGTGATCAATATTTTAAAACGGGCTATATTATTGCTGCGAATAGAGGAGTTCATCCGGAAATATTAGAAATTATCCAGAAAACCTTTAAAAATTACTAACGATGTTTTGTTACTCCTACCTTTTTACAATAAACGTTAACGGGACAGACACTGCATTTAGGTGATATAGGAACGCAGACGTTTTGACCAAAAGTAACAAGGAGGTCATTAATGATAAGCCAATATTTTTTTGGAAGCTTTTTCCTTAGTGCAAATTCTGTCTCTTTTGGATTTTTTGTTTTTATATATCCCCACCGATTAGTAATACGATGAACGTGTGTATCTACACAGATACCCGGCCGTTTATATCCTAAAGTAACAACTAAATTTGCCGTCTTACGGCCCACCCCGTTCAGCTTTAGTAACGCATCAATTTCATCAGGCACCTTGCCTTCATACGTTTTAATCAATTCTTTACAGATCTCCTTGATCTTCTTTGCCTTCACACGATAGAACCCGACAGGATAAATAAGCTTCTCTAGTTCTTCTATGGGGATATTCATCATATCTTTCGGATTATCTGCTGCTGCAAAAAGCCTATTGGAAGCCTCGTTGGTAGTTTGATCTCTGGTTCTCAAACTTAAAATACATGAAATTAAAACATGGAATGGGGTACGTTCTCTGGAGATAGTGGTAACAACAGGCTCTACAAACTTTTGATTTTCTTTCTTAATAATCTTTAGTACAGTATCGATATCAAACATAAAATACTCAATAAAAAACGGCAGCATGTAAAACATTTACACGTTGCCGTTCTAATTGTACCTAAAAATCTTTACTCTAAGTACCTTATCAATTACCAAAATATACTGGTTCTTAACCGTAACTATGATTTTCTGCTATCCGCAAACAATTTGTCATAGACGAAACCTGCTACAATTCCACCTAAGATCGGACCAATCCACCAAACATAATGGTGAGTAAACTGACCGGATGCGATAGCAGGGCCAAACACACGGGCCGGGTTCATAGCCCCACCACTAATTGTACCACCAATCATCGCCCCAAAGAGAACCACAAGACCAACAGCAACTCCTGCAAAACCACTGGAGGCTCTTCTATCTACCAATGTCCCATAAATAGTAAATATCAAAAGAAAACTAATGATAAATTCCATTAACACTCCCCGTGCAACTGAGACCCCCGGTGCTAATATACTAGTTCCCAAATATACAGTCCTGAGTGCATCAGGAAAAAGAACTTTTAAAGCAAGCCCGGCCAGAGTGGCACCGGCAATTTGAGAAATAATATACATAATTGCAGTGTTTGGGTCCATCCTTTTAGTGATCCAGAATGATATAGTAACTGCCGGATTGACATGAGAACCTGACACATAACTTGTAGCATAAATAACTGCAATTACAACCACACCATATGCTATAGAAATACCTAAGAGACCAAGTCCTTGCCCGCCTGATTGCCTTAAATAAAAATCAGCGCATACAGAGCCAGCCGCTATAAATACCAATGCAAACGCACCAACGAATTCGGCTAAATACTTTTTGTACGCATTCATTTCATTTTTCTCCCGTATTTATTTATGATCCATTATTTAGCAAGAACATCTCGTTTATTATATATAATATCTTATGCATTGTTTACCATAGTTTGTTATTTTTTTACATGCAATACATATGTTGCTCGTTCCCTAAGTAACAATATATTCTTAATATTAATCTCACTTTCTCAAAATGTCTTATTAAGGCCCTCCTTTCCTTGGTTTACAATATATAATAAACACTTTTGAAAACTGGCATCCTATTCTTTGTTACCATATCCCCTTGCACTGAAATGGTCACCCATTTTGCCACTCATTATAGTATAAGGATAATACTTAACCATAAAATAGGCATAAGTTTGTAAGAAACTAACACAATCAACTACCAGTGTCAAGCAAAAAGATTTAAAAATCAAGATTTTATAAATGACAATAATCTCTTTGTAAAAACTAAACTTCAAGATATACTTAAAATTTAACTTATGTATAACACATCATCACCGCAGTAATTATACTTGACAAGCGCAGTATATATACTGCACTTATTACAATGTAATTTATATTTTAACTCTTCCGGCTATATTTATTATTCCTGTAAATACTGTTTTATTGATAAGTTATAAACTATTACCTAAATATGAACTGATAGGCATTATTTTTGTATGATTTATTATCCTGATTTGAAATTACACAAAGATTCAGTTTGAGTTTAAGGAAAGATTTATTATGTATAATTTATAAGACCTTTATCTGTATAATTAAATTTCCACTAATGTTAAGCTTATAATGTTTTAATCCTAATTTTGGAGACTTACTTTGAGAGTAAAAGAAATATTGCCAACCACATTAACAACGGGAAATATAATTTGTGGTTTTATCTCGATTTTATGTGTTTTAGAACAGAAATTTGAGATAGCAGCGTGGTTAATTGTGGCATCTATGGCACTTGATGCCTTTGATGGAAGATTGGCCCGCATGATGAAGAGTACAAGCAAGACAGGTGCTCAATTAGACTCTATGGCAGACCTGGTAACTTTTGGCATAGCTCCTGCATTGCTAATGATAAAAATTTGTGCGAACTTGCCAAACATTATTCTGTGGGGTTTTGGATTATTTTTTATGATATGTGCTGCTTTCAGATTAGCAAGGTTTAATGTACAAAAAGATGAGGGTATTAACATACCAAAGAATTTCTTTGC
>CAZPUD010000173.1:0-8706 GCA_964589115.1 uncultured candidatus Brocadiaceae bacterium
CATATGAAACATGCTAAACGTTTCGGTTCAATCGTGGACGATTGAACCAACACCGATCAACACCGTCCAATACCGGAACCCGGATCTCGGATAAGCCGTAAATTTCAAAACTGCTTATGATTCCTCCGGTTTTCCTCTTTTTAAAAGAATCTGCTTAAGTACCTCTGCATGCTGATTGGCCTCATGCGCATTTTCCTCGAAACGTGCTGCTGACAAACCGCTATTAAATTCACGTGCCTTCAAGGCAAGCTTGCGATTTATAGCAACGTTTTCCTTTAACAGCCGTAATGCAGCCCATAGTGCACCTTCAACCTTTTCTGACTGTTCCATCCCCAGGCTGAGCGGGGAATAAGCATGACCTACCTGACACCGATATGATAGCAATTTTCCTTCATGTAGCTCATATAAACCTCCATTACACTCCGGACAGACAAAAGCAGATGGTTTACCCAACGCCTCGATATTCTCCATCGAATCTCCCTCCATTTGCATAATTTCTGACGAAGCCTTTTTCTTATCATCTGGTATTGTGTCTCTTTCCTTTTTTTCAACCGGTGTATTTACCAGATTTATTAAAAGTGGCGAAATCTGTAAAAGGGGTAAACAATAATCTATCTCCACATTCTCTACTACATTCCGCGGCATACAGGGAAATGTTGCATCATTTGGTTCCTGGACAACAACTGTCCCACCACACGACTTTATAATCTGGGAGCCTATAGTACCGTCGTCCAGACTTCCGGTAAGGACAACACCAACCACCCTGGAACCATATGCGTAAGCTGCAGAACGAAATAAGGGGTCGATGGCCGGCCTGTGGCGGTTCTCTTTTGGACCATAGGCAGCGCGCGCGATCCCGTTTTCTAATAAAAGATGATAATTCGGCCGGGCTACATATATACATCCATGCCGGATAGTATCCTTATTTTTTACACTAACGGCAGGAAGCACTCCGGCGTTGCTTAGAATGGCAGGTATCATATCCGGGGATGCAGGACTTGTATGAACGACCACAAATATTGCGGCCTGCAAATCTTTTGGCAAACCTCTAACAATCTCTTTAAGCGCTTCTATTCCACCTGCAGATGCTCCAATTACTATGATATCGCGTCTGACGGCTCTACCTTCCTGCATAGATACCTCCCTTTCCTTATATTCATTCAGGTGTCCGGGTACTATAAATTTTACAGGTTAGATCTGTAAGAGAAACTCTGGCATCATGCTTTATTTCTATTAAATAATTAATGGATAATAAGGATTGAAAAAACAGCATTGCGACCGCTATTAACTATAATTTGGGATAGATTTATATTAATATATGGCTATAAAAATAGCAAATTGGAAAAAAAGTTTCACAGGTGAAAATTATCCCGGGTTTACCATAATGTATGCTGTTAGAAGCGTCTGATTGATATATTCAGTTAAGCCTTTGGCATCTCAAGAGTAATGCCTTATTTTAAGGTAAAAGTCTATGGGGAATATGATTTGTAGTTAATAGCGGCGTCAATATCTTAGTGTTGGTTCAATCGTCCATGATTGAACCGAAACGTTTAGCATGTCTCATACGTTTGGAGTAAACCAAAACGTACAGACACATGCTAAACGCATGGTTCAATCTACAAGATTAAACCAACATTGCCCCCGTAAAAAATGATTATAGATGATAAATTGAGGTTTTAGCATGACTTCTAAATTGTTACAACATCTTTAGTAATTTCAAACCTGAGGGGAAAAATATGAGTATAGATCTTAGTCTTGTATTGAATAACCTGCTCCATCCCCCCGTTCTGTTCTTCTTCCTTGGAATGATTGCATCGTTCTGCAAATCAGATCTTAAAATCCCCGATCCGTTGTCCAAACTATTCTCACTTTACCTGCTCCTTGCCATAGGGTTCCACGGCGGGGTTGAACTTCACAAAACGGGGATCAACCGGGAAGTGGTCTTTGCCCTTGCTGCCGCTATGCTTATGTCCATCGTTGTACCAGCTTATACATTTTTTATTTTAAAACTGAAATTAGATGTGTATAATGCTGCTGCTATTGCTGCAACATACGGTTCCATCAGTGCGGTAACATTTGTTACTGCTATTACCTTTCTTCAATCAATGGATATCGAGTCCGGTGGATACATGGTTGCAGCGCTGGCGCTCATGGAGTCACCGGCAATTGTTATCGGCATCATCCTGGCAAGGGTATTTGCCCGCAACAATGAAAACAAAGTCAAAGAGAATAATGAAACCGGTGAGTATCATGAATTCTCGTGGGGTGCAGTCATGAGAGAGGCATTCCTGAACGGCTCCGTATTACTTATATCCGGCAGTCTTTTAATAGGAATAATCTCAGGGGAAGAAGGATGGGACATGTTAAAACCATTCACGAAAGATATCTTTAAAGGGATGCTCAGTTTTTTCCTCCTTGATATGGGCCTTTTGGCAGCGAAAAGGATTGGTGATTTAAGGAGCGCCGGACTTTTCCTTCCCCCATTTGCTGTATTAACCCCGCTGATTAATGCATGTATTGCCATTGCTATAGCAAAATTTATAGGTATGGAACCGGGAAATGCCCTTATGTTTTCCGTACTCTGTGCAAGTGCCTCGTACATTGCAGTTCCTGCGGCTATGCGATTATCACTTCCTGATGCAAATCCAAGCCTGTTTATTCCTATGGCCCTGGCAATTACATTTCCATTTAACATCACGATAGGGATACCACTGTATTTTTATCTAATCTCTCTCTATTGGAAATAAAAACATGAAAAAGGTAATGAAGGTAGAGATTATAACAGATGCCCTTGAGGTCGAAGGCATTATCAAGCTCCTTGATGAAGTTGGTGTACCTGGATACAGCATCATTTCCAGGGACGTAACGGGAAAAGGCAGGAGGGGAATAAGGTCCGGTGATAAATTAACGGATCTCTTTAAAAACAGCTATATAATGGTCGTATGTAATGAGGTTGAAATGCATAAGATCGTAGAGGCTATACGGCCTGTTATAAAGAAGTTTGGCGGGGTTTGCATCGTCTCTGAAGTTGTATTGAGGATCCATAAATAATGTTTCTGCATTATGGTATCTGTCATTGCGAGGGCGTTTTTCCCCGAAGCAATCCCATAGGCGGGTTAAAGTTTGTAACTTGAACCCTATGTTTTATGTTGCCGATCACGCCTTCGTTACACATAGCGCCATTATCCACATAAACTCGCAGGTTCAGGTTGCAAACCTGAACCCGCAAGGGAGATTGCTAGTGTTGGTTCAATCGTCCCCGATTGAACCGGAACGTTTTGCATGTCACTTGTGCCCGGCACCAATCCATGGCTTATGCGACAATTCGAAACGTATGGTTCAATCTGCAAGATTGAACCGGAACGTTTTGCATGTCACTTGTGCCCGGCACCAATCCATGGCTTATGCGACAATTCGAAACATATGGTTCAATCTGCAAGATTGAACCAACCAAGAGCGCCTCAACATCGACAAAATCCATTTACCCTCTTTTTTTCTTACAAAAGGCCTTTAATTTGTTGAGGGGAAGCGTGTTGATCACATTCTTTGCCTCCAGCCATCCCCTGCGCGCTATCCCGATCCCCAGTTCAATCATCCACATATGGTCTACATGGTGGGAGTCGGTACTGATCGCGACCATAGCACCCGCATCTTTTGCCCTTTTGCAGTAAATATCATTGAGATCGAGCCGGTCATAATGGCAATTGACTTCAAGGGCCGTACCTGTTTCAGCACAGGCCTCTATTACTTTATCAAGGTCAACCTCATACCCCTCGCGCTTGCTGATCAGCCGTCCTGTGGGATGGGCAATGATATTTACATATGGATTACGGACAGCGGCAACGATGCGGTCGGTAATTTTTTGCTTCCCCTGTTTAAATCCGCTGTGTACAGAAGCCACAACGACATCGAGCTTTTCCAATAATTCATCTGGAAAATCTATTGATCCGTCAGCCTTGATATCCACTTCCGTTGCTTTAAGCAGTGTAAATCCCTTAAATTTTTTATTAAGTTTATCGATCTCCTCTATTTCTTCAAGCAGTTCTTCGTCCTTCAAACCACCCGCTACATGAAGTGACTTTGAGTGGTCTGAGACTACAAGGTACTGGTAACCCATCTTCATAGCGTACCGTGCCATTTCTTCAAAAGTGGAATTACCATCACTCCAATTCGAGTGATTATGCAGGTCGCCTTTAATATCAGAGAGCTTGACAAGATCAGGTAATTTTCCCGCTCGCGCCGCCTCTATTTCTCCCCTGTTCTCACGCATCTCAGGCGGTATCCAGTCCATGCCAAGTGCCTTATAAATTTCATCTTCCCGGCGTCCCCCGATTTTCTTTTCTCCCCGAAAGATGCCGTATTCACTGATCTTTAGCCCCTTTTTCTTGGCGATCTCACGCAGATGGATATTATGTTCCTTCGAGCCGGTAAAGTACTGTAACGCAGCACCAAACTCATCTTCATGCACTACCCGCATATCCACCTGGACCCCTTCCTCTACCCGGACACTGCCTTTTGTATCACCGGCAGCCAAAACCCGCGTAACACCCTGCATACTGACAAAAGACTTTATAATTTCTTTCCCCTCCGCACCAGCAGCAAGTATGTCTATATCCCCTACCGTTTCCTTCATTCTCCGCAGTGAACCAGCCGCCTGGATATCTTTGATACGGGAATTTTTCTTTAATTTTTCAACAATCCCTTTTACGAGAGGATATGCAACCCCGATGGATATGCGCTGCTGGCTTGTCTTAAACAATTCAATTCCCTTTAAAATATTCTCAATCTTCTTATCTTTGATACCGAAGAGCCCTTTCAGTTTTCCTTCCTTCAAGGCCTTTTCAAGATCATCCAGGCCTGCGATACCTAATTTCTCGTTTAGCATAGCAACGGTCTTTGGACCCAAGCCCGGTATTTTCATAAGGGTTACAGTTTCTTCAGAGACGCCTTTCATCACCTCGTCATACGTGGACATCTTTCCCGTATTGATATATTCAATAATCCTTTCGGCCATACCTTCCCCTATGCCGGGGATATCCTGCAGCTTTTTTGCCCTGGCAATTTCTTCTATATCTTCTGTCAGGTCGCCAATTATCCTGGCAGCCTTCCGGTAGGAATTTATACG
The DNA here is from genome assembly GCA_964589115.1 of uncultured candidatus Brocadiaceae bacterium. Classification (GTDB taxonomy): domain Bacteria; phylum Planctomycetota; class Brocadiia; order Brocadiales; family Brocadiaceae; genus JBDIVL01. The sequence goes on from CAZPUD010000173.1 coordinate 5,126, forward strand.
GAATCTATTTTCATCTTTCAATTCCAGTACGTCAGCAATCTGTTCAAACATCGTTGCGATTTCATGGTTTTTCACTAAGGGTTACTCCTTTATTTTTCATTGGTAGGGGTTGTGCGAGTAAGTCTATCATATAGAAACTTCAAGCGGCATAGCTGCAACAAAAATACTTTATATGGAGTAATGGAGTGGTGGAGTAATGCTGTAAAAAACCCAATACTCCATTACTCCATCACTTATGGTTGGTTCAATCGTCCACGATTGAACCGAAACGTTTTGCATGTCTCATATGCACGGAACAAATCAAAACGCACAGGCCAATGCTAAACGAATGGTTCAATCTAAAAGATTGAACCAACCATTAGATAGAACCAACATTGAACCGAAACGTTTTGCATGTTCCTTAACGGATTATACCAGTGGTAACAGGGTACTTCAAATTTTATTTATTGACACGGATAGGATGTTTTCGCATAATTGTGCGGTTTTAAATTCGATAAGAAAATACATAAGGAGAAACGAAGTATGACTGAGCAGTTGATCGGCATTATTGGAGGCAGCGGTCTTTATAACATAGAGGGAATAAAAGACGTTGAAACTGTACCGGTAGATACACCCTTCGGTATGCCCTCTGATAGTTTTACCATCGGCACACTTGAGGGCAGACGGGTAGCTTTTCTGCCCCGGCATGGTAAGGGACATACGATTTCACCATCAGAACTTAATTTCAGGGCGAATATTTATGGAATGAAAAAACTGGGCGTGGAGCACATCATTGCCGTAAGCGCCGTAGGGAGTATGAAAGAGGAGATCAAACCTTTAGATATCGTTATCCCGGACCAGTTTTTTGACAGGACACGGGGCAGAGTCAGCACCTTTTTCGGGGAAGGAATTGTGGGGCATGTGAGCTTTGCTGATCCCATATGTGAGATGCTCGCCAATACACTGTTTCACGCAGCTCAATCAATAGGCGTACGTGTGCATAAAGGCGGCACATATTTGTGTATGGAGGGTCCCATGTTTTCTACCCGTGCGGAATCAAATGTATACAGGCAGTGGGGTGTCAGTGTCATTGGTATGACAAACCTTCAGGAGGCAAAGCTTGCCCGTGAGGCAGAAATATGCTACAGCACCCTGGCCATGGCCACGGATTACGATTGCTGGCACGTGGGTGAAGAGGCAGTAACACTGGAGATGGTTGTCGCTAACCTCAACAAGAACGTTGAAACTGCAAAACAGATCCTCAGGGCAGCCATCCCGAAAATTGAGAAAAAAAGAAGTTGCGGATGTGCGACAGCAGCAGAGAACGCCATTGTAACAAATAAAGACTTGATCCCGGAGAATACCAAGAGAAAATTGCAAATTATATTTGGCAAGTATCTGAAGTGATAAATTATGCTGCCTTTGGCAGCGACCAAGGTTGGTTCAATCTTGCAGATTGAACCATTCGTTTAGCATAGGCCTGTACGTTTTGGTTTATTCCAGGCATATGAAACATGCTAAACGTTTCGGTTCAATCGTGGACGATTGAACCAACTATTAGCAACCTTTCGTGGATTCAGGTTTGTAACTTGAACCTGCAAGAGTAATTTAATTATTTATGTAAGTTTTTAATCTGATCGTATACGGCCTTCAGGTTGCTGCTGGCATCTGAGTGTGCAGGGTTTTGTCGTAATGCCTCTTCAAATTCTTTTATCGCACTATTGAATTGACCCCTTCTTACTAATACAACACCAAGATTATTATGGGCATCGGCATTCTTTGGATTGCCTTTTAATGAGTTTTGAAAAGCCTCCATAGATTTTTGAAGATCTCCTTGCCTCATATAAATGACACCCAGGTTATAAAATACCACAGGGTGACCGCCTTTGCCGGTAATATAAGATTTGTATTCTGTAACAGCCTTATCATAGAAATTCATCTTTTCATAAACGATTCCAAGGTTATAGTGCGCCTCTGATAAGTTTCGATTGCCTTTTAAGGCATAGTTAAACTCTTTTGCCGCATTTTCATACAGGCCTTTTTGCAAGTATAGGGTACCTAAATTATTATGTGCATCGGCGTACGACCGGTTAATTAATAATGACTTTTGCAATTCGGATACTCCTTCCTGTTCTAATCCCTTCCTGATAAAGAGAATCCCCAGGCTGCTGTGTGCCTTATAACTGCCAGGTTCACGTATAAGGGTTTTAGACCATAAGGTAAATTCATCCCTCCAGTCTTTTGAGCGGAAAAGGGCTTGCCATGAAAAACCAAGCAATATAATCAAAATAATGAAATAACGTGAAGTAGTTTTGCAAAAATTTACTGTGGAGATACGATATCTATTTACATTATTCTTCCTTGTAAGAAGTAATGATGAAGAATTTTCAGACAAAATAGACGGTGTACGTGATTTGAAGATATCTATGTTTATAATCAAGGATGCCCCGACAATACAAAACCCGATTATAGGTAAATAAAGGTAACGCTCTGCCATAATATTTGCGATCGGAACAATATTCAGAACAGGAAGTAAAGTGACAAAAAACCAGATAACCGGGAAAAATAAAAGCCTGGAATAAGAAAATAGCCTGCAGCAAATTATTGCAACGGAGACAAGTAAAACAAGTGATATGGTAAAAGGAATATCTATCCCAGGTGAAGCATGAACAATATAATCTGCATTAAAGGTAATGGGAAAAAACAGGCATTTAATGTAGGATGCCAGAATTTTCGTCATAGTCAAAAAGTTGATCCAGAGACTTTCTCCCGGATAAACAACAGAGGATTCGACAGGGTTGTGAAACCACCGGAATCGCATGAAGAGGTAAAAAATAGTAATTAACGCATAGCCGGTATAAAAACGTAATATACGTGTTATTACTGCATAACGATTTCCCATAATGTGATCGTAGAAAAACAGGAGTAACGGCAGGCTAATCGCCATCTCCTTTGAAAATAGCGCAAAGGAATATGATAAAAGGGAAAGAGGATAGAAATAAGACTTGCCAGGCTGAAGTTTGATGTAAAGGATAAAGGCGATGAGGAAAAAACCGGCAGCCATGAGGTCTTCACGGTAGCTAATGGCGTTTATTGTCTCAGACAGAACCGGATGGCAAACAAAGATAAGAGAGGTTAGGAACGGAATTAATGTATTTCCCTTTGTAATATGCTGAATAAAGAGAAACAAAAGCACGCCATTCAGGGTATGGAATAAGACATTGGTAAGATGATACCCATGAGGATTCAGACCCCAAAGTGAATAGTCGATAAAATAAGATAAGGTTACCACTGGCCGGTAACTGAGTTCACCAGATAAAGTAAAATACTTGCTGGTGAAGAGATCAGAGATATTTCCCCAATCCCTTATGAAATAATTTTCAGAAATGGTATAAATATCATCGAAGACAAAGGTGTTGGATAAGGTGTTCAGATATGTTGCAAAAGATAAAATTACGAGGGTAATGACTGCATAGATTAATTTGTTTTGTTTATAATTTGTTGTATTGTTAAGGGAGCTTATTCTTGTATGTATCATTTTTAATTTCTCAGTGTTGGTTCAATCGTCCACGATTGAACCGAAACGTTTAGCATGTCTCATA
>CAZPUD010000174.1:0-8690 GCA_964589115.1 uncultured candidatus Brocadiaceae bacterium
CTTCAACCCGTCGCTCTCCTTTTTGTTCCGGTTCGATGGTTTTTACTTTTGGAGGCGCTGGCTGACCCGGTATATCACCAAAGTACCGTTCTATCAATTGTATTGCATCATCAGGATTAAAATCCCCAACCATAACAATTACGGCATTATTTGGGGCATAATAGCTCTTAAAATATTCCAATGTCTCCGCCTTCGTAATATTTTCTACATCTGACCTCCAACCAATAGTAGGCCAACGATAGGGATGTGCAATGAAGGTTACCGCATTTAATTGTTCAATTAACAGGCCAAAAGGGCTATTCTCCGTTCTGAGCCGCCTCTCTTCCATCACCACATCACGCTCAGAATAGAATTCCCTAAGCACAAGATTTTTCATCCGGTCTGATTCGAGAAAAGCCCATAATTCTAATTTGTTTGCAGGGAGGTCACAGAAGTAGTATGTAGCATCTGAAGAAGTTGCAGCATTAAGCCCCGAAGCACCGTGTCTTAAATAAAGAGAAAAAACCTCATCTTTCACCACTAAATTTCTCAAATTTTTTCTTACTTCTTCCAATTCTTTTTCAAGGGATGTAAGCTTTTTCCTGTCAGTAGTTTCTTTATTTTTTTCTGTAGAAATCTGAATGACCAATTCATCTTCCCTGTCAAGTAAGGGTTTTTCTGCTGTGTAGTCCTTCGTTCCGAATATCTTCGTTCCCTTAAACATCATATGTTCAAACAGGTGTGAAACGCCTGTAATCCCGGGACGCTCGTCTACCGAGCCAACCTTGTAATTAATGCGAACACATATAATAGGAGTATCGTGCTTTTCCATCATAAGTAATTTTAAACCATTTTTGAGTATATGTTCTTTTACATCAAGTTTTAAAGAATTGGCATATAGTGTACCTGTTGTGAAAAATACCACAAACATTACGATGGAAAAGGCCGAGGATACCCTCTTTTTTATCATTTTCGTATGCTCCTTCTTAATTTCCGATAACAGCAGAATCTATCATGAGAAATTTAATAATGAACGGAAGAAATTTACAATGTAATTTTTTTCAATAATTTATTCACAAAAACTGTGATTCAGTAAACGGTCAACGTGGCCGGCAAACTGGATTTGTGGTTTTAGTAATTTTTCCTAAAACCCAATTCCTTTATATAAGGTAAATTGTATATAAATTATTTAAACTAATATTGGTCGCAATTAGTTCCATACTTTACTAAAAGTATAGTAAACTCAATATTCGTTGTAGGGGCGAACCTTGTGGTCGCCAAAATGGGAAACAAACATAAACTTTTGAGTTATGCTGGGCAAGGGCGAACATAAGGTTCACCCCTACACAGGTGTTATAAAAAAGTTACAGAAGACCTAATTTAAAATTTATTTTCTTTGAATATCATAACCTCTAGAAGAGGCTGGGTCAATAAAGAGTTTCTTATTACGCATGGAGCAGATTTAAGAAAGGCTCTTGAATATACAATAAATTCGTGATAATATGATCAGGAATTCTTGTCAGGAAGGGGTTTAAAATATATACAAGGAGAATTAGCAATTATGAGAAAAAGAAGTGTTCTAGTTTTAACTATTATCGCATCTATTTTTTCTACTTGTACAATGTACACAATTTTTGCTGAGGAACTTAAGCGCGATGCAATGGCAGCAAAACAGTTAGAATTTATCAGAAGAAATTTAAGCGGCCTTACAGAAATGAAGTTTTCCGATGCAAAGAGGTATTATGAGGAGTCACTAAAAGAACTAAATACCTTAATTAAGAAATACGATGGAACACGAGAAGCCCTGGAAGCTAAGTTTTATATTGGAAATATTTACAACGCTATGCACAATTTTGACGAGGCAATTAAGTATTTCGATATTGTGTTAAATCAAAAAGGCATTGAGGATCTTTTTAAGGCAAAGGCTTTGTATTTCAAGGCAAAGGCATTATTAGCAAAGGGTGACTTTGTTAAAGCGAAAGAAACTGTAGAACAACTAAAGCTAATCGACAGCAGGGCAGCCGATAGCTTTGGCAGTGAACTAAGTGGCAGTGCGCGTATTGGCATGGAAGCTCCAACATTCCAGGTTAACGATGTTAATGGAAACTTGATTGACCTTTCAAAATACAAAGGAAGTATTGTTATCCTTGATTTTTGGGCAACGTGGTGTGATCCGTGCATAGCAGAATTTCCAAAAATAAAAAGAATGTACCAGAAGTTTAAAGGTAAAGGCGTCCAATTTATTGGTGTAAGCCTTGATGATGATATTGAGGACCTTCGTGGTTTTGTAAAGCAAGAAGAAGTAGAATGGCCACAGATTTTTGATGGGAAACGCTGGAAGGGTTTAGTGCCAGGCTTGTACCGTATACAGATCATACCTACCATGCTTGTACTGGATCGGGAAAGTAAAATACGCTATATTGGAAGTGATACAGAGAATATAGGCCGGATTGTTACAACACTTCTTTCCGAGTCAGCGGATCTGCCCTTATTCCGGTAATCGATAACAATACAAGTAGTATGAATGTTAAAAGTCGGGTTTCTCAATGTAGAGCAAAGAGACTCTTCGCTATACAATCTACGACTTTAAATCCTTACACAGTAAATTAGACTGCCTTTGGCAGCGACTATGGTTGGTTCGATCTTGTAAATTGAACCATTCGTTTAGCATAGGCCTGTATGTTTTGTTTTATTCCAGGCACATGAAACATGCCAAACGTTTCGGTTCAATCGTGGACGATTGAACCAACTCTGAAACTTTGAAATTCCTATACATCAAGTTAAGCTGCCTTTGGCAACTTTTTGAGACAAAATATTTCAACGTAGGGGCTGAAAATCTTCAGCCCCTACAAAGGTTGAAATTCCTATACGGTAAATTAGATCTCAGGCAACTTTTTCATAACACCAATGTAGGGGCGAACCTTGTGTTCGCCCTGATGAGAAACGGGCATAAACGCTTTGAACTGTGAGCGGTGTAAGAGCAAACACAATGTTCGCCCCTACAACAAAACGAAGCAAGTGCTTCGTTCTACATATTAAGGAAACCCTTCGATACCTAACTGTTTACTAAACTGTATTATCAGCAGCAAAATAGCAAACACAATAACGGCAATTATCAAAACCCAATCTTTCTTCTTTGCAGTATCACCACCAAGTTCTTCTAAAGAGATAAAGGCTTCTTTATCAATTGTTTCCTCTTCTATTTCAACGGCAGGCGCTTCTACATCTCTATAAGAAGGTTTTGCTTCAACGCTCTTCACTTTTTCGCCAGAAAAAGAAGTCGTTTTTTTTGAAAATCTTTCATCGGTTTTTTGTTTTTCCACCCGTGTGGCCTTTGTTCTTTGTTGAGGTTTACTCCCGGACTGCAACTGAGTAGTTAGTTTTCTTTTGTCATCAGATATAGGGGTTAAAAACTCACCGCAAAAACGGCACTTAACAGCTTCGTCCTTGATCTCTTCTGCACAATAAGGACATTTCTTCATGATTTATTCCCCGTCGGTTTAAAGAAATATATACACAAGGCCGCAACGACACAAAGCCAAACTTGCACAACCATGATATAGTAGATAAAACCTCCAATAAGTTTACCAAGGGCTGATTTTTCCCATTTTTCAGCGATTTTTTTAAAAGGACTTTGAAACAAAATAGATCCTGCTTTTCTAAATGGCTTGAAAAGATGCCTATATTTAGGGTCATTCTTATCAACCTTTATGTATGGAGATTTGTATTTCGTATCAAGTTTTGAAACAGGTTGAGCTTCTAACGAAGATTTAGGTAGTTCTACGGGACTTGTCTCACGGGGCTTGCTTTCTACAACAGGTGCCTTTTTTTCAACAACAGAGCGTTTCACTTCTTCCTGCACAAGTGCTTTCGGCCTTACCTCTACAGGCTTTTTTCTCTCTACCTCTAAAGGTTTAGATTCAGGAGCCTTTTTCTCTGAAACAACCGTTTCCGGAACCCTTGTTTCCGGTGGTCTGGATTCCTCAGGCTTTGATCTTTCTTTTGGTTCCTCCTTTTGAGGTGGAGGTGAAACAGGCCTTGCTGCTACCGAAGGTGAAGCACCTCCCATCGCCTGCATACGTTCTTCTATCAGTTTTTTGTACTTTATGAGTTCCTGCTCCGCTTTATCATTCATACCCAATTTCTTGTAAGCCAGCCAAAGTCTTTGATATGCTTCGACATATTCCGGCTTAATACGGGTAACTTTTGTAAACGCCTTAACCGCGTCATCGAACAAATTTTGCCGGAAGTAAATACTTCCCATACCAAAATGCGCCTCGGCATGATCAGGATTTACCTCAACAACCTTCTTCAGCATATCAAGAGATTGATCCAATTTACCCAATTTATATAAATTATATGCATCCAGGTAATATTTATTAGCATCATCCTGGGCAAAAAGTGTCCGTACATGAAACATTCCAATAAAAATAAGGAAAATCAGGATGAAATTTTTTCTCATGGAAAAACGCATAACTTATCCTCAAACTGCTATTTAAATTTAACAATAAACTCTTTTGCAACCTTCAAGTATTTCTTTTGCATTTTGCAAATATCTCAAGGCTTCTTTCATTCTTTGCTCAATTCAAAAGTAAAATTGTTCCCGTTATTTGCTTATACTCGCGAACTGCTTTTCCTGTAAATTTTAACAATTTCACAAATGCAATACAAAATAAATTTTATTTGCCCTTTTTGAGTTTTTCGTAAGATTCCAGGGCACTTTTGGCCTCACTTTCCATACCCTTTTTCCTGTATATCAGATACATTTCCTGATAAATATCGATAAGTTCCGGATTAATGGATAGGGCAGTTTTCAGCTCTGACAACGCTTCGTCAGATAAATCCTTTTTGTGATAAATCATACCCAGAGCAGCATGTGCCTCTGCAAAATATGGATTTTTCTTCAAGTTATCTTTTAAGAGGACAATGGCATCGTCATATCTACCTTGCTGTACGTACTGTCCTACAGTTTGAAAATAAGATACAGAACGATGTAAACGTTTTAAATATATAAAGAAGCTGAAAGAGATTAATAATATTACAAAGGCTGCTCCAATAAGCATTAAGAGCATTTGTCGTTTCACTGAAGATACTCCTTAAATTTATATATATGTATAGGAAATTCAAAATTGTAGAACGAAGTGATTACTTCGTTCTGGCAAAGTGATATTACACCGAAGAGTTTAAATTCGAAATACGAATATCGAAATCCGAAACAAATTCTAAATTCTAATATCTTAATGACCAAAACACAGGAACCATAGATGACACAGTACCAGGTAAACACGAGGGGCGATAGATGAGAGACGAAAAACCATCCATCGTCTCTCGTCCATCGTATTTTATATCTGTATTACAAATTTATAAAACCGTGCTTTCCCCATTTACATGAGGACAAGTTTTAGCAAAGTTTTTCTTCGTGTTCTTCGTGCCCTTCGTGGTTAAAATCTTTTGGTTGTGGCTTTGCCACCCTATGCAATCTGCGGTTTCTCTTTTTTTAAATTTGGTCATTTGAATTTGTTTCGGATTTCGTGCTTTGGATTTCGGCTTTTCCGACTCGTTCGGGTTAGGTTATGCCAGCTGTATCCCCAAATCCCTTAACTGCTGCGTATCAACCTCTGACGGTGCATTCGTCATGAGACATGTTGCCTTCTGTGTTTTAGGAAATGCAATAACCTCACGGATATCGTCAAGCTGCAGCAATAGGGTAACCATACGGTCCACCCCTAATGCAATTCCACCATGGGGAGGAGCGCCATACTTAAGTGCATCAAGTAAAAACCCGAATTTCTCATAAGCACTATCTTCCTGTATCCCAAGTAAACGGAAAACCCTTTTTTGTACTTCAGGTGTATGGATACGTATACTGCCACCTCCAAGCTCGACACCGTTAAGCACGAGATCATATGCACGGGCCTTAACCTCCAGAGGTTTCTCTTCTAACACCGGAAGATCATCAGGGTGAGGAGAGGTAAATGGATGATGAAGTGATTCATACCGTTTTAAATCCTCGTTATATTCGAACAACGGAAAATCTACAATCCATGAGAAGTTAAATACACCAGTATCGATAAGTTTGTTTCTGTGTCCGAGATGCAGCCTGAGCTGTGCAAGTGATTGAGAGACTACTTTAGGCTTATCAGCAACAAAGAGAAGCAAATCCCCCTTCCTGGCATCCATACGCCGTTGTATATCTTCCTGTATTTCACTTGGAAAAAACTTTGCTATTGAAGAGGTCAAACCATTTTCTTCAACCTTAAACCACGCAAGTCCCTTAGCTCCAAACTGACCTGTAAAGGCAGTTAAATCATCGATATCTTTTCTGGAAAAATTCCCGCAGCCGGTTGCATTGAGACCCCGCACCTGACCACCCGACTTAATAACGTCTGCAAATACCTTGAAATTTGATGCCTGGACTATATCTGAAATGTCCTTTATCTTCATATCGAAACGCAAATCGGGGGCATCGCAGCCGTAAGAGGTCATGGCCTCTTTGTAAGAAAGCCTTGGAAAAGGAACCGTAACCTTTCGGCCAATAACTTTTTCGAATATTGACGCAATAAGCCCTTCAATGACCTGTATAATATCATTCTCGTCTACAAAAGACATCTCCATATCCATCTGGGTGAATTCAGGCTGCCGCTGGGCGCGGAGATCTTCATCGCGAAAACAGCGTACAATTTGAAAGTAACGGTCGTACCCGGCCACCATTAATATCTGTTTGAAAAGTTGTGGTGACTGCGGCAGCGCATAAAATTTTCCGGTATTAATCCTGCTGGGCACTAAATAATCCCTGGCCCCTTCCGGCGTACTTTTCGTCAATACGGGCGTTTCAATATCAACAAAATCCAAACGATCCAGATATTCACGTATCGTTTGACATACCTTATGACGGAAAATTAATCGCTTTTGCATTACCGACCGCCTCAGATCAAGATAACGGTATTTTAATCTCAGCTCTAAAGATACACTGCCTCCATCCGTAATCTCAAATGGAGGAGTATCCGATTTATTCAGAATATGGAGGGTATCTGCGTACACCTCGATTTCTCCGGTATCAAGTTGAGTATTTACCGTACCAGGCGGACGGGCATATACGCTGCCCCGTATGGTGATAACGTATTCAGGTCTTAATTGGCGGGCAATCTCATAGCATTTATCTCCCTTGTCAGGACTGAAAACTATCTGGGTAACACCGTACCTGTCTCTCAAATCAATAAAGATTAACCCTCCGTGATCTCTGATACTATCTACCCAACCTGACAGGATTACAGCAGATTCTACATCTTTCAAGCGTAATTGACCGCATGTATGCGTTCTTTTCAATATAGACATGTATTAACCATCTCCTGAGATTATCGTATTACTCTGGTTTTTCTGCCTGTTCTGCAACCATGCTAGAACTTCGTTTTGTTTGAGTGTTGTTTCTTCACCGGTTTCCATAGACTTAACCTTGACATCACCACGTGCTAACTCATCGGGACCAAGTACGATTACGTACTTCACCCTTAACTTATTTGCCGTACGCATTTGTGCCTTAGGGCTTCTTCCTTCGTAATCAAAATCAGCAGAGATATTGGATTTTCTTAAGAGGTTAAGAAGGCAGAAACATTGTTTTCTGGTCTCTTCACCAATGGAAACAATATACACAAAAGGAGATGGACCGCTTAGTTCCTCATATATAGGTTTAGATTTTCTTGACATAACATTTTCAAGTGCAAGCAGGGTTGCCTCCATCCCAATAGCAAATCCAACAGAGCCAATAGGAGGCCCTCCTATATCAGAAATTAAATTATCATATCGACCACCTGCACAAATTGCATCACGGGCACCTAAAGAAGAATGGGTGATCTCATAAACAGTCTTTGTATAATAATCCAATCCACGCACCAAATGGGCATCAACAATATAGGGAATACCTATCTCCAAAAGGGCTTCCCTTACTATCTTCGCATGAATCTGGCACTCCACACATAAATAATCATTAATAGAAGGCATGCTGTGGCTAACTATCTTGCATTTTTCATTCTTACAATCAAGAATGCGAAATACGTTTCGATTGAGACGCAATTGACAGAGTTCACATAACTCTTTTTCATGGCCGGAGAGTTTCTCTTTCAGAATATTTCTAAAAACAGGCCTGCACTTCTCACATCCAATGGAATTAATCTTAACCTTATATCCTTTAAGATTAATGCGGTCGAATATCCGGGTGGCTACATGAATCGTTTCCACATCAATTAAAGGATCGTAAGAACCCACTGCTTCTATACCCATCTGATGAAACTGCCGAAGCCTTCCTGCCTGTGGGCGTTCCTTTCTGAATTGTGGACCAATATAGTAAAATTTTTGAAATTTTTTTACCTTATGTAATTCATGTTCCAAGTATGCCCGCATAACAGGAGCTGTACTTTCGGGACGCAGGGTTATACTTGAGTCTTCACTATCAGAAAAGGTATACATCTCTTTCTCAACTATATCCGTTGCTTCCCCAATGCTTCTGACAAATAAGCGGGTATCTTCAAAAACGGGGGTACGTATCTCGTAATAACCACAGAGTTCAAAAACCTCTCTCCCGGAAGTTTCAAGCCTTCGCCATAAGTCCCATTCCCAGGGTAATATATCTTGTGTTCCCCTGGGTGCCTTAAAGACATACTCGGTCTTCTTTTCTGTATTTATTTTCATTAAATGCATCCTGCAGATTTCTGTAA
>CAZPUD010000175.1:0-8566 GCA_964589115.1 uncultured candidatus Brocadiaceae bacterium
ATGCGGTGCTTTTTTATGAACTTAAATTTAAGTACGTCCAGACCGGCAATCTGGAAAATATTTCATTAAACAAAGTATTGGATACTAAAATCGGTAATTGTGTGGGTTTATCGATCTTGTATCTCAGCGTTGCGGAAATTTTAGATTTACCGATATACGGCATAAGTGTTCCTGAGCATATATTTGTTAGATACGATGATGGAAATTTCCACAGGAATATAGAAACGGGCTATGAGGGTATGGCAACCCCGGATAGCTATTACAAGAACATACCTGGAAAACACATATCACAAATGGCCATTAAAAAGGGGTATTATCTGAAAAACCTCAACAGGGATGAGGTCATTGCGAACATTTACTTAAACCGTTCCATAATACAAAAAGAGAAAGGCAACATAGAAGCTGCATTAAAGGACGTTGACAGGGCTATAGAACTACATCAAAACGATGCCGTTGCCTTTTGTAATCGCGGGGTGATTTATGAAAAGACGGGAAATATTGAACATGCCATCTACGATTATAATACCTCTATTGATCTGAATTCCGATTACGCACCTGCCTATTATAACCGTGGCTCTGCATATGCATCGATAGAAAAACTTGATAAGGCTATTATGGATTACAGTAAAGCCTTATCTTTAAACCCCAATTTCATTCTGTCATATTATAACAGAGGAATTGCCTTTAAAATGATTGGTAAGAGCGATTTCTGTATAGAAGATCTAAGTAAGGCAATCTCTTTAGACCCAAACTTTGCAGGTGCTTATGCGCATCGGGGTCTTGCATATGCCGAATCGGGCGAGCAGGAAAAAGCGCTTGCAGACTTTAACAAGGCACTGGAACTCGACCCAAACGATAGTGAAACTTATATGAGGAGAGGTATCCTACATGCTGATGCAGGGAGGTTTGATGATGCTGTCGCCGATTTAACGACCTTCATCAAGTTTGCGCCAAAAAATGCCTTTGCATACTATATCAGGGCAAAGGCATTTCGGGGAAAGGGAAATATAGAGAAATCCATGGAAGACTATAATAAAGTAGTCGAATTAAGCCCCCGATTGGCTGGTGTGTATTTTGAGCGGGGTCAGATGAAAAATCAATTAGGAAGATACAATGATGCTGTTCAGGACTTCAATACCTCTATCGGTCTTTTCCCTTATAATCCCCTTGCATACCTGAATCGTGGAGATACCTTTAAAAAATTAGGTGATGATAAAAAAGCCCTTATCGACTACTCAGCCTACCTGAAACTCAACCCGAATGCCCCTGATGCAGAGGAAATAAGGAGTAAGATAGAAAAAATAAGAAGTAGCATTGATAACAATGGACATAAATAAATACTTATTGTTAATAACAGATTATATAGTATCTGTCGTTGCGAGGGCGTTTTTCCCCGAAGCAATCCCTTTTGAAGCATCCAGGAGATTGCTTCGGAAAAGACCCTCGCAATGACATGCTGTACCTCTTTTGGTTATTCACATACCGTTACAATTGCCAAAGCTATTCAATTTATCAAAGGTGGTTCATCGAAGTGGGTTCATGAAACATTTGTACCTTGATGTTATTCGCCCGGTATTGTAAAATTTATTGCTAAGTAGAATTTTCTCTTTTATGAAAATTCGGGCCGATAAATCATCGAAAATTTCATATCGAAGAAGTCCCGCATGTTAAAAGGTGTAAATCTTTTTAGTGGTATTGGCAGAAAGTTGCTCTGCTGGTTCTTATTGTTATCTATTTTGCCTATCGTAATAGTTGCTATTCTTACCTACCGGTATGCACGGGAAACTATTAAAAGTGAACTCCTTAACGAAGAAGCATTCCTTGCAGACGGTATTAAAAACCATATCTCCACTATACTGAATGCCGGGGAATATTCATCACAGTTTTTCGCATCAGATGAGTTTATCCGGAGACATCTGGAGATATTAAACCACAGCCCTGAAGACAAGCGTGTTACTAAAAAGTTTAACGATTATATGATATATAAGACAAATCTTAATAAAGATTTTTATGAGACTTTTGTTATAAACCGGGCTGGTGTTATTGTCGCATCGAGCAACGAAAGAAATATTGGCAAGATCGAATCCGGTACAGATTATTTTATCTACGGTAAAGGCGGCCCTTATGTGAAAGATGTTTATGCGGATGAGGATACGGGGGAATACTCAATTGCCTTTGCTGCTCCAATTTTAAAAAAAGGCGGTGGGAAATTTCTTGGCGTACTAGTGATCAGATATAATGCTGATAAGCTCAACGAGATCACAACAGGAAAAAGGACCAGTACAAAAGATGATATCGGCACATTTCTTCGGAGAGGTAAGACAAGTGAGGCGTATATCGTGAATAAAAACCATCTTTTTATTACCAGTTCTAGGTTTAAAGAAAATGCTATCTTACGTCAATCGGTCAAGACAAAACCCATAATGACTGCATTTAATACCGGAAAAGAAGTTGTAGATGTGTATAAGAACTATATGGGTAGAAATGTTATTGGCGCTACACGGTTTTTAAAAAAAATGCAGTGGGTGCTTCTGGTTGAAACAGATGAATCGGAGGCATATTTTCCAATCTCAAAATTTAAATACCGGGCGGCTACTGTTGTTGGTCTCTGTATTGTTGCTGTAGTATTTGTCTCATTCTTTGTCTCAAGAGGGATCATTAACCCTATCATCCTCCTCGTGAAAGGGATGAAGAGGATAGCAAAAGGTGACTTAAATTTTCGGGTAGGAACCCGTTCGAAAGACGAAATGGGAGAGCTTACAGCATCGTTTAATTACATGGCCGATGATATTAAGGATGCACGTGAAAAACTTCTTAAATTAAAGGCAGACCTCGAAGAGAGAAAAGAATATTTAGAAAATATTTTAAAGCACGCAAACGAATTGATATTTACATTAGACGTTCAGGGAAATTTTACCTTTGTCAATCCCAAGATTAAAGAATGGGGCTACGATGAAGAGGAGTTAATAGGAAAACCGCTTGTCTCGATTATATCTGGAAACCGGCAGAAGAGTATAGATCAGATCATTAACAACGATCTCAGGAAGATATTTGAGATTGAGGTACTGGACAAACAAAAGAATATCAGAAATGTGTTGCTCAGTACATCATTCATAAAAAATAAAGATGGTCAATTAATAAATATATTAGGGGTTGCCAATGACGTAACGGAACTTAGAATGCTGGAACAAAAGCTTGTACAGTCAGACAGGCTGGCATCTATAGGACAATTAGTGGCTGGTATTGCACATGAAATTAATAATCCGATTGGGGTAATTTATCTTTATAGTACGGAAAGTCTAAAACTTTTTGAAAGGGTTACTGATGCCTTAAATCGTATTGGATCTCTCCCGATTTCAAAAGATACAGAGCACCTGAATGATCTTATCGCTTATCTGAAAAGCAGTACAAATGAAGAAATAGAAAAGGAAAAATTTTTAAAAGTACTGGTACATATTGTCAATAATTTGAATGAAAATAGCTATGAATTAGCAAAGATATATGACGTCATTAATAAAACGAGATCTTTCCTGTATGAATATTTAGAGGGTTCAGTAAAAGAGTCTATAAGATGTAAGGATTTAATTAGTGGACTGCTGGATTTTTCAAGACAAAAAGAACCTCAAATGCGATTATTTAATGTAAATACTTTAATCGATAATGTACTGAATATTGTAGAAAAGCAGTATAGAAAAGAGAAGATCGAGGTAGTTCGGGAGCTTAGTTTAAATATTCCTGATATCATGATGGATGCCCGTCAAATGGAACAGGTTATTATCAATATTACCAATAATGCAGTTTTTGCAATGAAAGAAGTTGCCGGTGTAAAAGAGCATGCCGGAGTATACAGAAAGGGCTTATTAACGATTGGATCATTCTTCCATCCGGAGAAAGAATCTGTGGAAATATTTATAAAGGATACAGGGGCAGGTATTCATAAAAATAATCTCGCAAGGGTATTCGACCCTTTTTTTACTACAAGAAAGGACGGAAAGGGAACGGGATTGGGCCTGAGTATAAGCTATGGAATTGTAAAAATGCATTACGGCAGTATTGAAGTGGATAGTGAAGTAGGAAAGGGTACAATATTCAGGGTATTTTTACCTCTAAAAGCAAAAAAAGAGCAGGAAATGCGTATCGTTAAGTTGTAGGGACGAGGCATTTGCCGTATTCGAAATTCCTTGTTCGATATTCAAAGTCATGTAGGGTGGGCATTGTCCACAGAAAAATAAACAATGTGAGAGGGTGAGCGATGTTATGGTGTTTAGGTGCGTCCTTCAGAGTTGGTTCAATCGTCTACGATTGAACCGAAACGTTTAGCATGCTTCATACGCCTGGAGTAAACCAAAACGTACAGGCCCATGCTAAACGAATGGTTCAATCTGCAAGATTGAACCAACCTTAGTCGCTGCCAAAGGCAGTCTAATTTAATGCTTAGGAATTTCAAAGTTTCAGAGTTGGTTCAATCGTCCACGATTGAACCGAAACGTTTAGCATGTCTCATACGCCCGGAGCAAACCAAAACGTACAGGCCTATGCTAAACGAATGGTTCAATCTGCAAGGTTGAACCAACCTTAGTCGCTGCCAAAGGCAGCCTAATTTATATAGGTTTTAATGTGAAAACAAATCATATAAACATATTGGTTGTTGACGACGAAGTTGGATACAGAAAGGTTCTGTACAACACCCTGACAGAACGTGGTTTCTTTGTCAAAACTGCTGAATCCGGTGAAGAAGCGCTGGAAGAGCTGGAAAAAACCGAATTTCCCATTGTCATAATAGACATGAAACTCCCCGGTGGAATTGATGGATTGGAGTTACTCCAGAAGATAAAAGGAATATACAATTCTTCTGTACTGATAATGACTGCCTACGGTGGAATAGAGACGGCTGTAGAGGCAATGAGGCGTGGTGCTTTTAATTATATTACAAAGCCCTTCAATCTCGATGAGATTATCCTGAATATTGAACGCCTGATTGCACAACAGAGAATTATTGAAGAGAACAAGTACCTCCATTCCGAGCTGGAAAAGGTTTATGGCTTAAAAAAAATTGTAGGCAGCTCCAGAGAAATTCAGAAGGTAATGGATATGATTTCGAGGGTCGCTTTTAGTGCTGCTACGATATTGATTACCGGAGAAAGTGGTACAGGAAAGGAACTTGTTGCAAGGGCAATACATTTCACCGGAAACCGGAAGGATAAAAAATTTATAGTTATTAACTGCGCTACACTGTCAGAGAATCTTCTTGAGAGTGAATTGTTTGGTCATGTTAAGGGCGCATTTACCGGGGCTATCAAAGATAAAAAAGGATTATTTGAAGAAGCAGATGGCGGCACTCTGTTTATGGACGAGATTGGCGATATTCCCAAGTCAGTTCAGGCGAAAATACTGCGCGTGTTACAGGAAGGTGAGTTTATTCCTCTGGGAGATACCGTAACAAAGAAGGTAGATGTACGTATTATTGCAGCAACAAACCAGGACCTGTTAAAACAGGTACAGGAAAAAGAATTTCGTGAGGATCTATATTACCGTTTAAATGTTATTGATATCAAAATGCCGCCATTGAGAGAAAGAAAAGCAGATATCCCTCTGCTTGTCAAACACTTCATTGAAAAGTATAACAATAAAGAAAATAAACAAATCAAGGGGATATCTCCTGCGGTGGAGAAGGAACTTTATAACTACAACTGGCCTGGTAATGTCCGTGAACTTGAAAATGTAATAGAGAGAGCAATTACCTTGACAAGTGGAGATATCATATCATTATCGGTCTTACCATTAGTAAAAAGAGAGGGAAACGATGGGGATACAGAAGATGGGTTATTCGCAAGGCCTTATAAGGATGCAAGGAGAAAGGCTATCGATTCATTTAACATTAAATATATAACAAATATACTCAATAAAACTAATGGGAATGTGACGTATGCAGCAAAAGAGAGTGGAATCGAGCGTCAGTACCTCCAGCGTATGCTGAAGCGGTATAATATAAAGTCCAAAGAGACTTTTTAAAAAAGTGGTACAGATAAGAACTTCAATTTTGTTAGTCACAGATTCATGCGGATAAAACAGGAACCGTGGCCCGTTACCCGTGGTCCGTGATCCGTGAAACGGGAACCGTGTTTAATCCGTGTAAATCAGTGGCCTCATTTGTTTTTGTTTCATAGAGAACCATCAGTATTTGGGAAGGTTTAAATTAAAACGTACAAGCCCATGCTTAATTTACGGGTCACGGGCCACGTGTAAATCAAAACATACAGGCCCATACTAAACGCATATGATATTTACAGCCGTCCCGATCTTAGAATACCAACTGCAAGTCCAACTCCCAGTATGCCTGCAAAGGCAAATCCCAGAATACCAAATATGGGAAAACCGTACACCATAGGCCCCCTATTCGACATGATAATAAGGGAAGAACCAATGATAAGGGCGGAAATAACCAGACTGAAAGAGATACGGTTACTGGATTTATCCATCTCGGATATTAAATTTGACAGCCCTTGATGTTCAAATTCAATCTTTAACGTCCCCATTTTTATCTTTTTTACTATCTCATACGCATCCTTTGGAATAACCTTTAGGATGTCTAGCAGTTCCGAAGAGTAGATTGCTGCATCTCTGAGTATGCGTTTGGGATCGTGCCTCTCGTGCACAAGCCTCTCTACGAACGGTCTCGTATGGGCAATGATATTGAATTCCGGATCTAACTGCCTGGCAATACCATCCATAGTCGCAAGGGCCTTGAGTAAAACGTGGAATTGTGAAGGGATCTTTAGCTTGTGCCGTATCATCAAGCCAATAACTTGGGGCAGTATAGACGATATATCTATCTGTTTCAATGGTATATCATAATATCGTTCAACGAAATCGCTAATCTCGTGTTTGAAATCTAATATGGGTTTCTCCCCTGTAAAAGAACCAAGTTCTTCTAGTTCCTTCAGGATGCCATTGATGTTTTTCATGGACGTGGCAATCAACAGGTTCACGATACTGTCGCGGGTGTCTTTATCAAGCCTGCCTACAATCCCAAAGTCTACAAAAGCAATAACATTGTCAGGCAAAATGAAAATATTTCCCGGATGTGGATCTGCATGAAAGAATCCATCAACGAATACTTGTTGAAGTATGGCATTGGCTCCGTTTGAGGCAATGGTTTTCCTTTCCTCATACGGATGATCCTGACTTAAGTAATCATTAAGTCTGATACCTTTGACTTCTTCTGTGGTAATGACCTTACATTTTGTATAGTCCCAGAAAACAGTGGGAACATGAACCGTTGTACTATTCTTAAAGTTTTTACAAAATCTGTCAATATTGTGTGCCTCGTACCTAAAATCTATTTCTTTTGTAATAATGCGGGAAAATTCATCAATTATAGTGATTGGATCAAAGGCCTTGATGTCCTGCATATACCGATTAGCTAACTGGGCTAAGGTATAGAGGATATCCAGGTCTGTTTCAATGATCTTACGGATATCGGGTCTCTGTACCTTAACTGCCACATTCTCACCGCTCTTCAGTTGTGCGCGGTGTACCTGGCCTAATGAGGCGGCAGCAAAAGGAACGGGATCAAACGAGGAAAATAATTCTTCAGGGTAACATCCGAAAGATTCCTTTATCTGTTTTTTAACGCCTTCATAATGAAACGGGGGTACACGGTCCTGCAGTTTGCTCAGTTCATCGCAAAAGTCCTGAGGGATTAAATCGGGACGGGTGCTGAGGATCTGACCAAGTTTTATAAAACTTGGACCAAGCTCTTCCAGTACCTTTCTGAGGCGGACAGTCCGGGATTCCTGAGGTTCAGTAAAACGCCGGAATATGCCAGTTTTAATGATACCCCTGCCGATGATATACCCTTCTAAATGAAGCTGCTGGATAACGAAGCCAAAACCATGCTTGGTTAATATCCTGAGGATTTGGTTAAGGCGCCGTATATCACGTATCTTTTGGCCTATTTTTCTAAATTGCATTAGTGTCTTATAACTTATTTTTTATATTTTCGGCAAAAATATTAAAGTTTCTAGTTTAGAGTTTAGTGTTTAAAGTTCAAACTCTAAACTCTAAACTCTAAACAATTTCCAGTGTGTTACTATTCCGGTTCATCCGGGTTAAGATGTTGTTCCCTTATTTTCCTGCGACTCTAATTTCTCTATAAGTTCCTCGAGTCTTTTCTGTATTTGCTGAAGCTCGCTTCGCGTTGGAATATCGAACTTGTGGAGCGCCTTTTCCACGATCTCTTCAATCTTAGTCTCAACCTCTTTTTTGCTCGATAGGATTTTGTTAACTATCTCATTAACCTGTACCTTTGCTTCTTCTCTCTTGATTTCTCCCTTTTTGACCATCTCGTCGATGAGTTCCTCAATGTCCTCTTTCTTTACAGACAATATACCAAAACCGAGATCCATTACCTTTTTCAGAATATCCGACATCATATTTCTCTCCTTCATAATAATTTATTCCAAAAGGACAAGGCCGTATATATTTACCTCGTCACTTTTATCTTTCAGTGTTTTTATTTTTAAGTTGTGATTTCTTACCGTCTGATAAACATCTATACCACAGG
>CAZPUD010000176.1:0-8494 GCA_964589115.1 uncultured candidatus Brocadiaceae bacterium
TGATCTTGTAATAGAAATAGTCTCAGATTACAGCGTTTACAGGGATATGGTGCAAAAAAAGAGACTCTATGCGAGATTTGGCGTAAAGGAGTACTGGATAGTGCTTCCGGGAGAAGAGGAAATAGAAGTTCATATCCTGAAAGACGGCACGTATCAGCTTTATAATACTTATAGTAAAACCGATATCCTTGAATCGCCATTACTGAAAGGTTTGAGAATGGTATTAAAGGAAATATTTTGATGTGAGGAGATCTTATGCAATATAGTGCAAAAGTTATGGATCATTTTGCGAACCCGCGTAATGTAGGGGAATTCTCTGATGCAGATGGTGTCGGGGAGGTCGGGAATCCCGCCTGTGGTGATATTATGAAGATGTCTATCAAGGTTAAGGATAATGTAATCGTCGACGTAAAATTCAAGACCTTTGGCTGTGGTGCAGCAATAGCCACCAGCAGTATTTCTACGGAAATGATCAAGGGGAAGACTATAGAAGAAGCCCTGAAACTTACCAATAAGGCAGTGGCAGAGGCGCTGGACGGGCTGCCCCCGGCCAAGATGCATTGTTCTGTACTTGCTGAAGAGGCCATTGAGGCGGCAATTGACGACTATCTTAAGAAAACAACAGGGAAAGGCCTTGAAAAAAAGAAATCCCATGCACATGATGAGGAACATGGTGAACATTGAGCGCTCTATATGCGATTTACCTTCATAAATAGGTGAATGTATTATGAAAGCTGATGAAACACTGGATTGTTATGGACTCATGTGTCCTATGCCTATCTTTAAAACGGCCGGTAAAATAAAGGATGTTGAAATAGGTAAGGTGCTTGAAGTTATTGCCACGGATGAGGGTATTAAGAAGGATATCGTGTCCTGGTGTAATACCACAGGGAATGAACTCCTGTGTATTGAAGAAGAGGCTGGTGAGATTCATGTCTTTATCAGAAGGTTAAAATAAATATCGCAGTTTGTTAACCAATTTTATTGTTTGGGCAAAATGCTAATACACCTTAAGATATTATTCTCACACCATGAACTCCTTATAAATATTGCCCTTCGTGATATCAAGGCGCGTTACAAGCAATCTCTTTTAGGTGTGATGTGGGCAATCATCCAGCCTTTGTCATTGATGCTGATATTTACAGCGGTCTTTTCGAAGTTTCTGCACGTACAGACTGGCGATACTCCATACCCTGTTTTTTCATATTGCTCCTTATTACCGTGGTCATTTTTTGCCTCTTCGCTTACCTTTGCAATTCCAAGTCTTATCAACAATAGCAACCTTGTCTCCAAGATATATTTTCCCCGGGAAATATTCCCTATAGCATCTGTTTTGGCCTGTCTCATTGATTTTCTGATTGCAGGTGTCCTTTTTGTTATCATGATGTTTTATTACCATATTCAGTTAAGCTGGTATGTTTTTCTTGTTCCATTCATTGTTTGTATCCAAATTCTGTTTACCATGGGGATTGCATTTTTTGGGTCCGCCGTCATTGTATTTTTCAGGGACGTCCGCTATATCGTTCCGCTTGGCATACAGATCTGGATGTTTGCTACGCCCGTAGTGTATCCAACAAGTATAGTCCCCGCAAAGTATTTATCGATATATATGCTTAATCCTATGGTCGGCATCATGGATTCATACAGGCAGGTTATCTTGTATCGTGAACTGCCGGACATCAGGTATTTGGGTTTGGCACTCCTTATTTCCGTCCTTTCCTTCTTCATGGCATATTGTTTTTTTAAAAGGGTGGAGATGAAATTTGCGGATGTGATATAATCCATGTCAAAGACTGCAGTTAAATTTGAATACGTATCAAAAAAATACCGCCTTGGTAACAGGCAGCTCGGCAACTTGAGGAGTTTCCTGGCCAGCCGTATCATAGGTATCCAAAAACCCTGTTGTAATCAGGATGACGGCTTTTATGCGTTAAAGGATATCAGCTTCGAGGTAAAAGAGGGAGATGCCCTGGGTATTATCGGTCCTAACGGGGCAGGTAAAAGTACAATATTAAAACTTCTGGCACATACCATTGAGCCGGCTTCCGGCAGGATAATTACTAATGGAAGGATTTCTGCCTTAATAGAACTGGGAGCCGGTTTTCATCCGGAATTAACCGGCCGGGAAAACATATATCTTTACGGTTCTATTATGGGATTAAAGAGAAAAGAGATTAATGAGAGGTTTAACAGCATCGTCTCATTTGCTGAACTTGAACAATTCATTGATACGCCGATTAAGCATTATTCCTCAGGTATGTATGCAAGGCTTGGTTTTGCTGTCGCAATTCATGTAGACCCCGATATCCTGCTTATTGACGAGGTGTTGTCCGTAGGAGACATGAACTTCCGTAAGAAATGTTACGAAAAACTACACGCAATTTTATCCGGAGGACATACCACCATTATTTTTGTTTCCCATGATATATACAGGGTTCAGGCACTTTGTAAAAAAACTATCTTCGTAGACAAAGGCATCATAAGAAAAACCGGATATACGCCGGAAGTCATTGCATATTATTGCAGTGAAATGAATAAGGCCATGCTTTTAAAAGAACTAAAGACGGATGAAAAACGCTGGGGTACCGGGGAAATTAAAATTACGGATGTGTATCTTTCTAATGCAGACGGGGAGAAAACGGATACTTTTGAGAGAGGTGGAAGTTTCACTATCACTATGAACTATCATGCCCATAAAAAAATCATCAACCCGGATTTCAGATTTATTGTACAGACAACAGACGGCATTGAAGTACTTTGTATAAGCTCGGCGAATAGCGGGAATTTACTGGATTTCATAGAAGGAAGTGGTGTTGCAAAATGCTATCTTGAGTCTGTTCCACTGAATCATAATGCCTACTGTATCACTGTTGGTATAAGCAATCTGGACGGACAAATTGATTACGATACGTGGTACAACGCTGCACGATTCGTAATAACATCATCCCGCCTTAGGGAAGGATATCACTTGCCGGCAAATGACTGTAGTTTAATCCACTGGCCGTCAAAAATAGTGTATCATCCTGCACATGGATAAAACCAGAGATACTGTATCCATTCTTATCTCTACAAAAAATCGCCTTCATGATTTAGAAGAATGTATTGATTCAATACTGATTCAAACGGTTAAACCAAGCGAGATTATATTAGTGGATGCAGGCGATACTCACGAAAGCATGGAGATGGTAAAAAAAACTCTCGCTGGCAGGGATATTAAGCTAACATACCATAGGCAGCCAGTCATATCTGGAAAAATCAGAAAAACCGCTGCATGGAACAGGGCCGTAAAAACAGCATTGGGGGATATTATCATATTTCTGGATGACGATATCATTCTGGACAAGGACTATATTTATTATATCCTGAAGGCTTATCATGAAAATGTGGATAGCAGTGTTGTAGGTGTTATGGGACGCTTTAAGAATCTAAGTGCGGAGGAACCACTTCATGCAAAAATATCCTTTTTACGTTTCCTGAATAAATCTCTTCATAAACTTTTTTTACTGCCAAATATAGAGGGAAACGGATGTATACAGCCGTCAGGGTTTCCTGCCTATCCGTCGTCAAAAGGTGAGATCATACCGGTGGAGATCATGCCTACCGGCAATATGAGTATAAAAAAATGGGTTTTTCAGGAATTCACTTTCGACGAGTGGTTTCATGGCTATTCCTATCAGGAGGATGATGATTTTTCATATAGGGTGTCCAGAAAATACAAGTTCCTTTACACACCGTTTGCGGAGTTAATTCACAAGAGTTCCCAGACAGCCAGGGACAGCAAAGAAATCATAGAGACCATGAGGGTGATTAATCATTATTATTTTTTTAAAAAAAACATGCCTAAGTCATTAAAGAACTGGTTGGCCTTTGTGTGGTCAGAGCTGGGATTACTGTTTTTTAGAAATTTTTCATTCTCTTCGTTTAAGGATTTGTCACTGTCATTCATGGGTCTGACAACATGGAGAAACCTTCATTTAATTAAAGCACGTGTGTCGGCCTATAGGAAGATACTTTATTCCTTAATACTAAAGAAGGACATCGTGCCTTAATATATTTTTAAAATAAATAACGACCTACCGGGATGCAATTCTGATACGATTCTATGCCTGGAAGTAAAGGATGAAGATTAATATAATGATTTGCAAGCTTATGAATTGCCTTTTTAGGAAACCGGTAGTTTACGGCAGGCGTAGTAAGGAAGATTACGCTGAGTGGGAATTTTATAATGCCAAATCTAACCTTGAGATTTTTAAGCCTTATTCTTCTATTGACGCAAAAAATATCCTTGATGTAGGATGTGGTATGGGGGGTAAATCAAAATATTATGCGCTAAACGGGGCAAAAGATGTGGTTGCATTGGATATTGATTTAGACAGAGTAAGGACAGGAAGAAATACGCAAAAACTAAACGATATTCGCAACCTTCACTTTCTAACTGCGGATGTTTGTGCATTACCTTTTAGATCAGGCAGTTTTGATTTGGTGATGATGAATGATTGTATTGAGCACATTTTCAATTTAAAAGAGTCTTTATCGGAATGCTACCGCATTTTGAAAGACAAAGGAATAATTCTGGCAAACTGGATGTCTTACCGGGGGCCTTTTGGCGCACATTTGTATGATTATGTTTATACCCCATGGTGCCATCTGGTTTTCTCAGAGAAGGCATTGGTAAATATGTGGAAAGAAGGATTTTCAAAGGAATACAGTAGTGGTAAAAACCTATCCGAGCAGTTTTCTCCTGCTGATATTTGTAATACTATGACTATAAGAGAATTGCAGCACCTAAATAAGGTAACTGTTAAAGGATTTGTAAAGACATTACAGGAGACGAAGTTCGATATGTTGAAATGTGATTTGAGGATTATATACCCGTTTAAGGATTTACCATTTTTCGGTAAATTCGGGTATGAATTCCAACTGTTTGCGAAGCGATTACCATTAGGCTTAAAAGAGTATTTTACAGGAAGTATAATAACTGTTTTGCAAAAGTAAATCATTTGTAAACTTTTTAAAGGAGACTTATTATTGGCTACTCTCGTCATAAACTATTCATCCTGGCCTTCGTAACAGAAGGTATCGTATTCGTTACAGCGTTATTTCTTGCCTGGCTTTGGGAAATTAAACTGGTTTCTTCCGTCAAGTATCCTTTCCGGGATATCATTGCAGGTACTCTGGGGACGTTGTTGCCTCTTGCCCTGTTTATTTTTTTACTCTCGGAAAAGGCAGAAGGTATTCCTTTCATACGTTCGCTGAGAAGGGTAATCATAACAGATATAAAAGCACTTTTTTCCGGAGTCGAATTATCCGATATATTCCTGATCTCCCTCTTTGCTGGTTTTGCGGAGGAATTATTATTTAGGGGAGTAATTCAGGTCAAATTCGGTATTGCCGCAGCAAGTATCATTTTTGGACTCTTACACTTTGTAACCCCTGCTTACTGTATTTTTGCTGCGCTTCTGGGGTTTTATATAGGGATATTATTCCAGATGTATCAAAGTATTCTCATACCGATACAGATACATTTTATTTATGATCTGGGGGCATTGATATATCTAAGATACTATGCAAGAGGAACTTAAGCGGGGCCGGTGTAGCGTTTTTCGATCATTTCCCTGATGAGTGTGCGGCTCCTTCCAGGTGAAACACCATTCATTTTTTCGATATTCTCTGCCTCACAAGCGAGGCTGTCGTCTTTTATCGATTCCCGAAACCATCGGGAGTAATCTCCGCGGTGCAGGTGGTACAGCCAGGTATCATCGTCAATCCCCTCAGCCAACTGCATGAATATCATAAGATTATGGGCCCGCAGATTGAGTCTTTTTTCCGGGCCGCGGAAGTAAAAGCTTTTGTCAGTTCCGAGTTTACCTTCTGCATATTTAAGAAGGTGCCGGCGACGTTCGGACCGGGGAGGGATGCTGCGAAACAGAAAAGGGTCAGCTTCCGGTCGTCTCCACCAGGCAATAGCCTCGCCAGGTTCGAGTTTCGATGACGGGATAGGAGGTATGTTCTGTCCGAGAATTTCACTGAATCTTCGGATGCTCTGTTCCGGAGATTGCCCTATAACAATGATAATATCAATTGATGATAGGATATTTTGAGTAAGATGATCCGGGTGTACAGTAATCAGCATCATTCCCTGCAGGTCTTCAGGAATTTTCAGGGACTCAGGGGGAGTTAAGGTTGAAGGCAGTAAATGATGCGTTTCATCAATTACTATCCAATGTGGCCGGCCAGTCCGGGCACGCAGTTCTAAAAGGGCGGATAAAAGCACCTCGAAGAAAGCCGGGCGGTCCTCTAGGGTAATACCGAGCATGCTTACAACACAGTTTTGTTCTGATTTATCCAAAATCTTGATTACTTCATCCACAATAGGTACTTGCTTGCTGCCGCCAAGGATAACGGCGTCTTCGAATGTTAGATAGTCGCCTTCAGGATCGATAATACAAAACTGGTATCCATGCTCGGTCAGACGTTCTAAAAAACCCGTTGCAAAGGTTGATTTCCCGCTTCCGGAAGTTCCGGAAAGTAAAACACTCGTACCATATGGCTTTATACGCACCTCTTGTCCGTTTTTACATTTACCGAGCAGGATTATATGCCGGTCCTGTTGGAATTCAAGTTCATTTAAGTCGTTCGCAATAATTTTATTAATGAGCTCAACTACACCGTGACCATGATCTGACTTCGTAATATAATCAACGTGTTCCTTAATTGCAGGGAGTGCATTGGCAACTGCAACAGAATATTCGCACATGTTAAGGAAAGAGTGATCATTTTCTGCATCACCCACACCAACAACATTGTGTGGCGATAACCCCAATTCTGCCAGCGCCGCGCGGAGTCCGGTAGCTTTGTTTACACCTGAAGGCAGTATCATCACTGAACCCTTATTAAAAATCACCTGTACTTCGATGCCCAGGTCGCGGATGATTTCTAGTACAGCAGTTTCGTTGGGTCTTAGAGTGGAAACAATTGATCGCCCTACGGAAATCGGCTGGATACCCCGGTTGCGGAGTGCATCAATAAATTCCTGTGGTACGCTTTCACACAAGAGTTTCTCCTTGCGCGTTGACGGCCTGTACAACAAGGCACCGTTCTCGGCAACTATTCTGTCGAAGAGGTTGGCATGGGGGAAAACTTCAAGGAGGTCGTCAAGTATCCGGCCGGTAACAAGAATCAATCTGCGGCCGGAATTTCGTAAATTCTCAAGTGCCGCTAGGGTTTTTTCATCCACTCGACCTAGCCAGGCCAGCGTTCCATCGTAATCAGAGGCGAGTGCATAATATTGCATAGGTTAATTCTGGAAATATGGGAAATTAACGATGCGTGCCTAACTAGTACACTGTCAACATTATTTATAACGGTATGTGAATAACCAAAAGAGGTATAGCATGTCATTGCAAGGGTCTTTTCCGAAGCAATCTCCTGGATACTTCAAAAGGGATTGCTTCGGGGAAAAACGCCCTCGCAATGACAGATACTATATAATCTGTTATTAACAATTATGTTGAGAGTGTACTACTATAACTATACGACCTTTATTATCTACAGAAATAGACATTTTTTCAACTCATTTTTAAGTACAGGGTTTTAGATGTCAGTCTTTTGTTTTATCTTGTGTTTTGATATATACTCTTTGAACATTTTGTATTTATAGTTATAATTAAAGTAATAAGAAAATCCAATTTTAGGATAAATTTCATTATGGACAAACCTTCCCCGAATACAAAAGAAATTGCCCGGAATATTATACAAAATGCCTTACAACAGGAGAGATACCAGTTGCTCGAGCCTGAGGCTAAAGAACTTGTTGGGACTTTCGGTATTACAACCACAACAAACATCATTGCGTATTCTGGCAAGGATGCGGTTCAGGCTGCGGTATCTATTGGATATCCGGTTGTTATGAAGATCGTCTCTCCGGATGTTACTCACAAAACAGAGATAGGCGGTGTAAAGCTAAATATACAGGATAGTGAAGGTGCCAGGACTGCTTATGAAGAGATTATGGGAAATGTAAAAAAGATGCAGCCAGATGCAAGGATCCATGGAGTCCTTGTCTCGGAGATGGCGGCACCCTCTACGGAGGTTATTGTTGGAGGTTTAAGGGATCCCCAGTTTGGCCCGGCAGTAATGTTTGGACTTGGCGGCATCTTTGTGGAAGTTTTTAAGGACGTCTCCTTTAGAATCGCCCCTGTGGAGGAGTACGAGGCGTTAGATATGATTTATGATATAAAAGGGGTTGCCCTCTTAGAGGGCTTCAGACGTGCTGAAGCGTTGGATATTTCCGCATTGACGCAGGTGATTGTGTGTGTATCAGACATTATGACTTCTCTGGAAAATATTAAGGAAATAGACCTGAACCCTATCCTTGTTTACCCAAGAGGTATAAAGGCTGTAGATGCGAGAATCATTATTGGGTAATCGTTAGTCATGGTTTCAGGGTTGGTTCAATCGTCCACGATTGAACCGAAACGTTTGGCATGTTTCA
>CAZPUD010000177.1:0-8485 GCA_964589115.1 uncultured candidatus Brocadiaceae bacterium
AGGGTAATGTTTATGGTATTGGTAATATCCCATGCATCCTGTAAGTAAACAGACCATATCCTTCTGGTAACTTCTTTTGAGATAGGAAATGCATCAGAAAAGCTCTGGATAGAAGGTAGAGGATCCAGC
The DNA here is from genome assembly GCA_964589115.1 of uncultured candidatus Brocadiaceae bacterium. GTDB lineage: Bacteria > Planctomycetota > Brocadiia > Brocadiales > Brocadiaceae > JBDIVL01. Next base: position 130 of record CAZPUD010000177.1, read on the forward strand.
GTTGCCGGATCAAAGTTACTTAAAAAACGGACATTGGTTTGACTAATTAAACGATATTCCATACCAAGTGTTATCATATTTCCGTCGAATAACTCATAATCAAATGGAATTTCTGTGCCCACAACCCTTTGAATCGCCCTGCTGTTAACAACAAACCCATCCGGATGGGTTTTAAGTATGCCATTTATATTTGGTATCACGGTATTTTCCGGCAACAGTTCGAAGAAACCACCAGTATCGAATTGATCGTAATAGACCCTTGGTTTCAGAATAAATTTTTCCTCAAAGGTTTTTTTATATCCGATTTCTCCAAACACATAGTCATCGTCAATATAAGATTCGTCACTGAGCGCAAATTGGGGACCCAGAAAAGTGTCGAATCTTTTATTACTGTACCATCCCTGAAACCATAAATTCTCATAGTTAACTTTTAAATTTAAATCATATTCCTGTCTTCCGTCATTAACGCTTCCAGGTGCTTGTGAGGCTGAGGAGCCAAACATGTTGTCTAATATTGTTTGACTGTCACTTCTGACAGTGCCATCGAAGCCTTTGGTTTGCCTGTAACGTACCATCCAGGAAATGTCAATCTTCCCATACGTCTCGCCAAATACAATATTTTCATCGTATGTATCGAAACTCCCATAGCCACTGCTTGCCCTTACACCATTAATATCCTTTGCATCTTTGGTAATAATATTAATAACCGCCAGGAATGCATTTTCACCATACATGGCAGAACCTGGTCCTCTGATAATCTCTAACCTTTTTATATTTTCTATGGGAAAATCATCGAAATTATCAAAAGCTCCTCCTCTTAAGGGATTATTTACAAAATGTCCATCGATCATTACTCTTACTTTACTTTCAGCTTCAAGGCCCCGTACAGCGGGAAGTACTTGTCCGAAATCCGCCTTTTTTAATATCTCAAACCCGGGTACGGTCCTTAACAACTCTATAAGGGTGCGGTATCCTGAATTCTTAATTTCTTTAGCCGTTATCACGGTAACAATACCTGGTGCCTTGCTAATGGGAGTTACATGTCTTGTTGTAATAGTTACCTCTTCTTCAGAACTAAACCAGAAGGTCTCTATGGAATGTGCACCTTCAATGGTATTATGTATATGAGGAATATTTTTTCTGCTATTTGTTGAAGGGGTTTCTTTTTGGTGTATCGTTTTGGATGAGGAAAAACCTTTATCAATTTCCCTGGCAAGGATTGAATACGGGAAGATGATTATTACAAGTGTTACAAACAGAAAAGAAAAAAAAGAGACATTTCTGGTTTTTACCATGTTTGTGGTAGCCTTGTAGGTGGGCAATGCCCCACATGCTTCAAGCTAAGGAACTCCAAGGCGGGTTCAAGTTTGTAACTTGAACCCTCATGTTTTATATTGCCCGCCATGTCTTTAATTGCTCACAGCGCCGTTATCTGTATAAACTCATGGGTTCAGGTTGCAAACCTGAACCCACCGGGGGTTTTTGAAAAATTTCCTTAGGTTCAGTTTGTTACTTGAACCCAATGTTTTATGTTGCCGATCACGCCTTCGATTACACATAGCACCGTTATCTGCATAAACTCGTGGGTTCAGGTTGCAAACCTGAACCCGCCGGAATTTTTTAAGTTTTCCTTTGCGTCTTTGCGGTGAGCTGAACTGCTACAAATTAAAACTGATAGCTTAATCCAACAAAAAACGTCCTTCCGGGTCTTGGGAGATCGTCAGGGACAACGATAGGAGCCGGATCGCTGTAGTCCTTATCGAGCAGATTAAACACCGTCCCCTGCACTTCCATCGTCTTAAAGAAATTTTTACCGATAATAGAAAGATTTACAAGTGCATATGCTGGCAGGTCATCTCTTGTGTCGTCTGCTTCCCTGGAACGGGGTCCGCTGACAAAGGTACTTACATTGGTGTTTATGTACTTCCAGTAATGCACATTTACCCCAAAATTGCCATGATGTTTTGCAGTAAATGGCAGATCGTTACCATCATTATCTTCGGTATCCTGGAACGTATAATTCATAAAGATATAATTACCTTTCATTATATCTATTTTTGTATCCATCTCTATGCCATGAACACGCGCGTTTCCAAAGTTCTCATATCGCCTGGTATTGGGATTCGATTCAAGGGCACGTAAGACAATAAGATCTGTAATGTCATTATAGAAATAATTAACAGAACTTTTTACATATTTACTAAACTGATAACCTAATCCAAATTCATATGTTCGAATTTTTTCTGGATTTAAATCTTCATTTCCCTGAATGGCAGGTTGATTGGTAGTAAACATCTCTACTATGCTGGGTGCACGAAAAGCTTCTCCATAAAGTAACTTTAATGATGCATTTTTTGTTAATATCCAAGTTAAACCAGCCCGTGGACTAATCGCTTCTCCAAAATCACTATATCGATCATATCTTGCTCCTAAAGTAATATTTAGAGTATTGGTAATATCCCATGTATCTTGTATATAAACTGACCATATTCTCCTAGTAATCTCTTTAGAGAGAGGAAATGTATCTGAAAAATCCTGAATAGAAGTTAATGGATCTAATGTTGCCGGATTAAAGTTTGCCAAAAAACGAAGGTTTGTTTGATTGATTAAACGATATTCCATACCAAGAGTAATTGTATTTTTATCAAACAATTTATAATCAAGTGGTATTTCTGATCCTACGATTTTTTGACTTCCCTTAGGATTACCAATCAGGCCATTAGGATAGATTTGTGGTATACCATTCGCATTTGGTATAATTGTACCTTCAGGTAATGTTTTAATGAAATTGTTATTGTCAAATTGATCGTAATAGATTCTCGGCTTTATTGTAAGTCTTTCCTCAAAGGTTTTCTTGTATCCTATTTCGCTAAAAACATAGTTAGCCTCAAAATCAGATCCATTAGCTAACGCAAATTGGGGTCCGATAAAAGGTTCAAAATTTTTATTGCTGTACCATCCCTGAAACCATAAATTCTCATAGTTAACTTTTAAGTTTAAATCATATTCCTGTCTTCCGTCATTAACGCTTCCAGGTGCCTGCGAAGCTGAAGAGCCAAACACGTTGTCTAATATTGTTTGGCTGTCACTTCTGACAGTACCATCGAAGCCTTTGGTTTGCCTGTAACGTACCATCCCGGAAATGTCAACCTTCCCGTACGTCTCACCAAATATAATATTTTCATCATATGTATCGAAACTCCCGTAGCCACTACTCACCCTTACACCATTAATATCCTTTGCATCTTTGGTAATAATATTAATAACAGCCAGGAATGCATTTTCACCATACATGGCAGAACCCGGTCCTCTGATTATCTCTAACCTTTTTATATTTTCTACGGGAAAATCATCGAAATTATCAAAAGCCCCGCCCCTTAGGGGATTGTTTACAAAATGTCCATTGATCATTACCCTTACTTTATTTTCAGCTTCAAGGCCCCGTACAGCGGGAACAACAGTGCCAAAATCCCCCTCCTTTAAGATTTCAAATCCTGGTATTGTCCGCAGAATTTCAACAAGTGTACGGTACCCCAGATTCTTAATTTCTTCATCGGTAATAACGGTAACAATACTCGGCGCCTTATTGATCGGGATTTCATGTCTTGTTGCAATAGTTACTTCTTCAGAACTAAACCAGAGGGTTTCTATGGAATGTGCACCTTCAATGGCATTATGTATATGATGAGTACTTTCTCTGCTATTTGTTGGAGGGGTTTCTTTTTGTTGTATTGTTTCGGATGAGGTTAAACCTTTGTCAATTTCTCTGGCAAGAATTGAGTACGGGAAGATGATTATTATAAGTGTTACAAACAGAGAATAGAAAAAAAGAACATCTCTTGTTTTTGCCATAAAGTCTAATCTGGCAGTTGGAGACCATTCTATTTCGAGATCCATGATGAGGATTCTTCATCAATTTGATTATGCGGAATTCCTTTGCCCTCATCCAATTCCTTTAACGCCATTCGTATTCCAGCAACAAACTCTATTCGTTCTTTGACGTCTTCCCATGTGGCACTATCAGGAAGGCTTTTTATTGTATCTATGGCTATCTCTTTTATTTTCATGTAGGTATTGTAGCAGATTTATTATCGGAATCAAGTCAAACATATTCTTTAATCAGGCTTTGTTCTTATTACATTTCATTTAACCCAACTTTACTGTTTATCAATGATACACAGGTTGTCTGAGAATTCACTTTTTGTGATTTCTTAAGTCACTATATCTGGATTGTTTGGTTTCATTTTAGATTATCATAAAATCAAATTTCTTTATTTAGCGGTAATAATAACGGCGGCGCTGTTTAGGAAAGACTTTTATGAAGACTATACCCAGAATAAACCCCCCAATATGTGCCCACCAGGCTATTCCAGCTCCGCCTTCAATCGAAGAAATAGCTGCCGCACCATTAAAAAACTGAATGAAGAACCAGAATCCCAATACCAAAATGGCAGGTAACTCAATCAATTGCCAGATAATAAACAACGGGATAACGACAAGCACCCGTGCCCTCGGGAAACTGATCATATAAGCACCTAATACACCGGCAATTGCTCCGCTTGCACCTACACAGGGAATACCAGACCGGCTATTCAGAAATACGTGAACAAGGGCGGACCCAATCCCGCACAGGAAATAAAAGAGGATAAATCTGAAGCGTCCGAGCATGTCCTCAATATTATCTCCAAAAATCCACAGATACCACATATTTCCAATAAGATGGATAAACCCCCCGTGGAGGAACATATAAGTCACGAATGGAAGATAAGCCTCTACTAAAGTAGTATCAGGAATGTCAGTAGAATAGAGTACCTTGAGAGGAACAACCCCATATTGAAAGAGGAAGACATCCAGTTTATGGCCTAAAGAAATTTCGTAAAGAAATATAATAGTATTTAGGACAATAATACTAATTGTAACAACTGGAAATGTCCCTGAAGGGTTTCGGTCACGGATTGGTATCATTTAATCTTCTCTGCATTCTCAGCACCCTCTGCGGTTAACTATAATTGAAGGTTGGTTCAATCTTTTAGATTGAACCATGTGTTTAGCATGTGTCTATACGTTTTAATTTGTGTCAGGCATATGAGACATGCAAAACGTATCGGTTCAATCGTGGACGATTGAACCAACCCTGAAGGATCAAGGTTTAGGTGGCACTGACAAACTCTGTTTGCCAGTGTTTCATATTCTATACCAGATGTACGTATTCAAATAATCACGGACAAGGTAGAGACACAAAATCTTGTGTCTCTACCTTGTCCGTGCCACCCCGAAAGCCGCCTAAATAAAATGGAAATTACTATACAATCAAGTTGATAAAAGGGTATAGAACCATAAACTTCAAACTTGTGAGATTAAAAATCACCACCGGACAGTTTTTGCCAGCAGTTTATAATAAGGGAAATTTCTTCCGGGACAATCCGTTTCTCTAAAGTGCCTGTGCATAATAATATTTTCCGAAGGAACACGGCACCGCTCCTGTAAATAATCAACCAGGGTAGAAAGTGAAGCCATTTGAGCTGCCGTTGGATAAGAATCATTAAAATTCCCGACAAGACATATTCCGATACCGTAATGGTTATATTCCGGAACACCGGCATGGGCGCCGTCTATCTGCTTTCTCCATCGGTTACCGATCTCAATCTCCCCATCGGCAGAACCACGCCCGTTTCCTATAACAAAATGGTATCCCAGACCATTCTCCCATCCCCTCTTTTCCCGGTGGTACTTGTCGAATTCAGATGCACTTCCAGATTCTGAAGCACTGTGATGGATGACAATATATTTCCAGTCACGCACATTATAGCGGTTTAACTGACTGATTATATAAGGTTCTACTTTCTTCTGAGGGGGTTTCACCGGAGATACGATTGGTTTAAAATCAGGTGGTGTGTAGCAGCCATATAGAAAAATATAAGCCAAAAAAGAGAGGAAGATATATCTCTTCCAAAAGACACACATATGTAATCTCCCGAAATGGTAGTTAATATTTGCATGATTATGGATGTGTTTTAAGTACCTTAAACAAAAGAAGTATACCATAAGGGAAAGGTTTGTCAAATATCAAAATTTTTTCAACTGTTTTGATACTACATCAGCCAGATTCTTTGATATATCGTACTTGGTATTGCATATTAATTCGATATGCTTATGTGAATTAACAAAATAAGCCCGGTGTGTATCTCCCACAATTTCATTCTGATCGTTGGCTACAACCAGATTGGCACCATTTTCGAGTAAAGATGTATACGCCCTTTCAATAAGTTCATCTTTCAATAAGCCTACTTCCAATTTAAAACTTATTAAAAAGGCATGTGGCCATAACGCCCTTATCTGTTTTATAATTTTCGGTGTCCTTATAAACGTTATTGTCAATCTATCCTTGTCTGAGGTTATTTTGTTACTGCTTACTTTTTCGGGAGTGTAATCAAGTATAGCCATACCATGTATGATGGCATCAAACGATTTTTCTCTCAACTTTTCCTGAACCGTTGTTAGTAAGTCATCGATTGTTTCTATTTCAATAAGGTTAAACCTATGGGCGCAATCTTTATCCAGTAAAGTAACATCGGGAGTGATACTTCCGGTACCGGAAATAAATGTTATACAGGCGCCTCTTTTCAAGAATTCATATGCCGTCAAAGTTCCTAACCTGCCGGTAGATTTATTGCCAATATACCTTACAGCATCAATATAACCTCTCGTTGGTCCGGAGGTTATCATAATGTTTTTTCCTTCCAGATCCTTCACTTTTTACTACCTTTCAGATTTAGAAGTATTTAACGGATACAGTTGCAATAGCAATTTACTGTAGCAGATGTTAAGTAGTTTATCAAGGCGATGTTTTCCTTGACCATAAATCAATTCCACGCTAATATCTCTTATGATATATGAGAAAACCAAAATCATTATTCCTAAGTGAAGATTTGCTCGGAATCGTTACCGATCTCTATCAGCTCAGTATGGCTGCGGGATATTTTGAGCAGGGAATGCATGACATTGCAACCTTTGAGTTGTCCGTTCGCAAATTACCTAAAAACCGTTCTTATCTCGTTACAGCAGGACTGGAGCAGGCACTTCATTATCTTACACATATGAAATTTTCAGCAGAGGTTATCGGGTTTATAAATAAGATGCCGGCATTTAGCCATGTGAGTCAAAAATTCTTCGAGTATTTAGGAAATTTTCGTTTCAGCGGTACTGTATACGCCATTCCGGAAGGAACAATTGTGTTTGCAGAAGAGCCTTTACTGCGCGTTACAGCCCCTATTATTGAGGCACAGATTGCAGAAACTTTTCTTCTTTCAACAATCTGTTTTCAAACGTTAATAGCAACCAAGGCGTCAAGGGTTGCATATGCAGCAAACGGGTGTGAGGTTATTGATTTTGGCTCACGCCGCGCCCACGGCCCTCAGGCAGGCGTTCTTGCAGCCAGGTCATGTTTTATCGGCGGGTGCAAGGGCACTTCCAATGTATTTGCAGCCTATGAATTAGGCATTCCTGCCGTTGGAACAATTGCCCATTCATGGGTAATGGCGTTTAAAAATGAACTGGAATCATTTTATAATTTTCATAAGGTATTTCCGGATAATACCATATTGCTTATTGATACATACGATACATTAGCCGGAGCAAAACATGCTGCTATGATTGGCAAGAAGCTAAAGGGTGTCCGTATTGACAGCGGGAATCTGTTAAAATTGAGCAAGGGGGTTCGAAAAATTTTAGATGATGAAGGTTTGCAGCATGTAAAGATTGTTGCCAGTGGTGATTTGGATGAAGATATTATCGATGACTTATTAAAAAATGATGCACCCATTGATTCCTTTGGTGTTGGTACCAAGATGGTGACATCTAAAGATATTCCGGCATTGAACGGCATTTATAAGTTAATAGAACAGGAACATAATGGAAAAATTGTTCCGAGGATGAAATTCAGCGAGGAAAAACTTATCTATCCGTATAAGAAGCAGGTATATAGAATCACTGATAATAATAATTTTGTAAAAGATATCATCGGACTTGAAGGGGAAGATACTGAAGGGACACCGCTTTTGGTACCTGTGATGAAAAATGGCAGGATATGCTATAATCTTCCAACAGTACATGAGATCCAGCATATCGCATCGGACAACCTTGCTCGCCTGCCGGAACAGTTCAAACGATTAAAGGATGCCGATATCTATCCTGTAACCAAAAGCCACAAACTGGAAGTAAAAAGACAAGAAACGGAAAAGATATTAAAAAACGCTAATATCGCTTAAAAACTTTACAATTAGTTATCTTTACAAATGAGTCAAATTTTAAATTAGGCTGCCTTTGGCAGCGACTAAGGTTGGTTCAATCTTGTAGA
>CAZPUD010000178.1:0-1190 GCA_964589115.1 uncultured candidatus Brocadiaceae bacterium
CGAGATAGTTTCCGGATATGAACTGATACCGTCCCTGAGATAATAAGTGAGAAAAGACCGTGCCCGCTGCTGAAATGCCCTTACAGCATACCGCGGCTGGACTATCGCCTTTTTTAAAGAACCTATAAGGTTCCTTTTGGGTATCATATTTATGCCGATCCAAACTTAGGCGGATGTAGAGATCCGCCCATACAATTGCCTAAACCCTCTTTTATAATATTGATAATTACAGACAATTTTTCAATATCCATAATTGGATGAGTAGGGATCAATAATAACCGTCTTGAAAAATTTGTGGCATTCGGAAATGGATCTTTATCGGGATTGTATCCTAAATCGTATACTTTATGGATTGGATCGGGATAAAGTACAGTGCTTTCAATACCTGTACTGTTAATTCGTTTTAGAAAAATTTCCTTCGTTTTTTTATCATTAAATAGTACCGGGAATTGATTGAATACCGGAACGGCGTATGGAGGCCATTCCGGAACCTTAATTCCCTTTAAATCTTTTAACATATCATGGAGGAAAATGCCGTGGTCATATCGCTTGTTAAAGATTTTTGAGGCATGTTGGAATAATGCATTCCCGATACCGGCCTGAAATTTTGTATACATGAAAGTATCAAAATCGGTGTGAATTGCCGTATATTTTAATCTGGATATGAGGCCATAGAATATGGTATAGAAAAGTGGCCGTACAGCAAGGGCCAGGGCGATTAATCTCATAGCAATTTTCAATTGTAAAGCTAAACTGGGCCTTGGCAGTAAATCATATTCTCTTTTAATTGCCTCAGAGAGTTCTTCCTGATCGGTGATGATACATCCGCCGGAAAGGGTAGAGAGATTTTTCCCCCGGTTAAAACTGTAAAAACCGATATCACCAAAGGTACCTGCAGGCCGTTTACGAATAGTCGCACCAAGGGAAGACGCTGCATCTTCCACAACAAAGAGAGAATTTTGTTGTGCGATTCCCATAATAGTTTCCATGTCGACCGGCAGCCCGAACATATGGACAGGAACTATACATAAGGTTCTTTCATTGATACATGCATGGAGGGAGTTGATATCCAGATTGAAGGTTTTTAAGGAAATGTCGCACAATACCGGTTTTAATCCGGTTTTCCTGATAGGTAAAATAAGTGAAGGTGCCGTGTAAGCCGGCAGGATTACTTCCGTCTTCTCCGATAT
>CAZPUD010000178.1:1290-8417 GCA_964589115.1 uncultured candidatus Brocadiaceae bacterium
TGTTTTCTTGAATGTATCCAATACTTAAGACGGATATAAAGGTTAGAATAATTGCGTATCTCTACAACAAGTTTTCCTCTGGCCTTACATATCCTCATCAGTTCAACAAGAAGTGTTTCAACTGAATCAAGGGAAGACAGATTAAGTAATGTATTGATACAAAAAACCCGGTCAAACGTCTCCTGCTTGAAAGGTAACCGGAAGGCGTCACCACGTACCAGACAGATTGTTTCGATTGAGTTATCGTGAAATATCTTTTTTGCCTCTTTCAAGAGGTTTTCTGAATTGTCGACACCTACCAGGAACCTTTTTCTTTTTGTATTTAGAAAAAAAAGGCCATTCCCGCAACATACATCAAGGATTGTCTCATCGTTATGACACAACTTCCATGCCTCATCCCGTACAGATGTTGTGATGTTACCAAGAAATGCCTTCTTTCTTGAGACGCTTGAAAGGTTCATGGTTAAAGTTGCGAAATTTAAATAATTTATGTGCGATTTATCTTTACAGATGAGTTGAGTTTTAAAAGAAATTACTGAAACCACAGATTTTGGTAGATGGGTAAATGAGTAAATGGGTGAATGGGTATTTTACTCGTTTACTCATTTACCCATCCACTAATTTATATTTTTATCTGTGAAATCTGTGTAATCTGTGGTTCCAATCTCTTTTTATCAGTCTGTGGCTTCGCCTCGCCTATCTGTCTGGAACCGTTACAATATTTTTCCCATAGTTTTGGCAATATACTGCCAGTCAAATTCCCTTTCTACCCTGGTTCTTCCTGCTGTTCCTAATTGCCGGGCCAGGTTTTTATTAGTCAGAATACGCTCTATTGCACGGGCGATTTCTTTTTCATTTTCAGAATTGACAATAAGACCTGTTACGCCATCAACAACAGCTTCTTTACTTCCACCTGAATTCCCCGCAATTACAGGCTTTCCGCAAGCACTTGCCTCAAGGAAGACTACACCAAACCCTTCATAATCACCCTTTAGCCGGTTGTAGAGCTTGGTTTCACGGTTAGGCAATACAAAGACGTCGCAGAGATTATAATAGGCAGGTAATAATTCATCTGCCACAAAACCAGTAAAGACGGCGTGGTTATGGAGCTTTAAACTTTCGACTAAATTTTTAAGCCGCTGTTCTTCCCGCCCTTTCCCTACAATCATGTATACTACATTGTCGACCCGTTTTACTATATGTGCCATAGCACGAATGACCATATCATGCCCTTTACGTTCATCCAACCGCCCAACAGTCATTATAACCTGTTTTTCGTGCAGATGGTACTTTTCTATGAGGTATTCCGGTCTTTCCTGAGGATAGAAAAAAGCAGTGTCAACACCGGGTATAATCTTCATCATCTTTTCTCCTGGAATACCCCATTGCCTGTATTCGCGCAAGGTGAATTCACTATTCGTTACAAGTTCATCAGCCTCTTTTATAATCTTCCTCATGATCGTAGACACGGTTGTGGAATTACTAAAACGTATAGTTTCAGAACCGTAAACATATACATTGTATGGCGTTCCAAATAATTTTTTACAGATAAACCCTGCAGGACCGACAGAAAGTATCTGGCCGCAGTGTAATTTTTTTACATTATACTTCCTTATATAGTAGAGTGCATAAAGAATATTTAACAGCATCTTTAAAAATTTTGCCATGCCTGATTCACTTGTGGGAATCCTTTTTCTAATAATATGAAATGTCTCTTTTTTATCAAATTCAAGATATCCCGGTATCTTTGGTGCTAGTACAATAATTTTACCGTGAGGAAGCCGTTTCCAGATATGATAAAAAACCGTCGAAATCCCACTTACAATGGGTGGAAAATCGTTGCTAATAAGCAGACTAACTTTTTTTTGTGAAGGTGCGTCAGGCATGTATATGAATTTTAAATTTTGGTGTTTTTTGGTTTTCTATTTTAGAAATACTATTATAATTATGCTTCTGATGGTTGGCAATGCTTTCTTAAATTTACTATGTAAAAAATGAAATTAACTGCGAAGCTTATTACTGCGTTTATTTTCACTGCAATAATTCCCCTTGCCGTTCTTGGATACCTGTGCTATGGTTTTGCGAAACAGACTCTAAAAAAGCAGGCGATTGGGGATTTGGCTCTGACTGCGGAAGCCAAAGAGGGCCATCTTTATAGCTTTATGGAGGCTGTTAAAGGTAGGGCGGCTGATTTCTCATCAGATGGTTTCATTCGTGATAGTGCCGAAATTTTGCAAAGGCCCGTTGTGAAACCACCATTGTATAGAAGGACCCAGAAATCGTTAAATATACATTTAAAGCGCAATAAAAAACCCCTGGACGGGACAATACGCCTTATTTCTATTGTTGACTTAAACGGTACTATTATCGCATCAACGAATGAAAATCTAATAGGCCAGAATGTTTCTGAAAGTGAGTATTTCACTCACGGCAAAGAAGGTGTTTATATAAGCGATGTATTCACTTCTTACAATCCTGAATCTGAAGAAAGTTCATATCAGATTGCAGTTGCTGCACCATTAACAGACAAAAAGAATAGTGCGCTTCTTGGAGTAATTGTTAACTTTTATGACACCAGTGAGTTGAATAAAATACTTACCGGAGAGTTTCATCTAGAGCAGGAAGCGCATACCCGTGCATTAAAAAGGAGAGAAACGCTTGATATCTACCTTGTAAACAGTGAAAGGTTGCTCATTACCCCTTCGAAATTCAATAGTGAGATCATGCGGCAAAGGATAGAGACGTTTCCTGTGATTGAGAGTGATGCAGGTAGAGAAATAAAGGGTATTTACAAAAATTATTTTGGTTGTGAAGTCATTGGTGCTTCCCGGCATATTCCCTTGAAGAGATGGACTCTTCTTATAGAAATCAGCACAAAAGAAGCGTTTCTTCCTGTAATGGTAATGAGAAATCGTATCCTCATCCTGATTATTCCCGTTACAATACTTGCTGTTTTTCTTTCATATCTTCTTTCTAAGGAGTCGCGGAGTGCTGTGCTTGAAGAAAAATCCCGTCTGGAAACGTTGATACGTGATATGAAAGAGGGTGTCGTACTGGCTGATGCAGGTGATAATGTGATATTGATAAACTCATCGGCCGAACATTTCCTTGGAATCAGTGGTATATACCGTATCGGCGACCCTCTGGTACATTGCTTGTATGGTGTTATGAAAAGGCTGGCAGAGGTTCCGAAGATTTTTAGAGAAGGAATAATTGAGTATTATGCTGATGAAACAAGCCATAAGGGAAGAGACCTTGAAGTTACTGCCTCACCAGTTAGAAGAGGCACCAAGTACCTTGGAACGGTTATGATTGTGCGTGATATTACCGAGCGGAAGCAGATGGTGATGGCATTGCAAAAGGATCGGGATTTTGTCTCCGCAGTTCTTAATACTACCGGTGCCCTTGTTGTGGTTCTTGACAGGCAGGGAAGAATTGTTCGTTTTACCTTGCATGTGAACGGATAACCGGCTATTCATTCATGGAGGTAAAGGTTTTTGAGGGATTGCGGGATGGCCGGTTCCCGAATAAACATGTAAATTACTGGGTGGCGAGTGATGGAGGTCGCAGGCTTATTGAGTGGTCGAATACAATTCTTTTGAATAATGAGAATACAGTTGAGTATATAATTGGTACTGGAATTGAAATAACCGAACGTGAAAGGATGGAGGCGCAGCTTCGTAGATTATCGCGTGCCGTGGAGCAGAGTCCGGCTGCGGTAGTTATTACAGACTTAAAAGGAAATATAGAGTATGTTAATCCTGGTTTTTTACAATTAACCGGTTACACCACGGAAGAAGTTATCGGGAAAAACCCGCGTATCCTGAAATCGGGTGAGACACAGCAGGAAGAGTACAGGAATTTGTGGGAAACTATTATTTCCGGTGATGAATGGCGTGGAGTATTTTGTAACAAGAAAAAGGATGGTGGGTTTTATTGGGAATCCACTGTTATCTCTTCTATCAAAGACCCTGATGGTACGATCACCAATTTTATTGCAATTAAAGAAAATATTACTGAAATGAGACGTATTACGAATGAACTGAGGGAAAGCAATGAGAGGTTTCGTTTGTTAATGGAGTCGAGCCAGGATGGTATTTTTGCATATGATATGAGCTTCCACTACACGTTTTGGAACAAGGCTATGGAAAAGATATCCGGTATGCCGCGTGATTCGGTACTTGGTAAGGTTGCTTTCGAGGTATTTCCTTTTCTCGACGGGGTCGGGGAGGCAGATAGCTTTAGAGATGCGGTGAAAGGTAAAACTGCCGTCCGGTCGGCAATGCCTTATGACGTTCCAAAAACAGATAAACGTGGATACTTTGATAGTTCTCATTTTCCCTTATTGGATGCACAGGGAAGGGTTATGGGTGGTATGGCCATTATCACGGAATCTACTGTGCGCGTACAGACAGAACGGCGTTTAAATGCACAGCATAACGTAACGCATATATTGGCAGATTCTTCAACGATTGACGAGGCTTCGAGAAAGATGCTTCAGGTTGTTTGTGAGGCATTGGGATGGGATTTCGGAGTGATATGGCTTGTTGATCAGCAGAAAGACATCCTGTGCTGTATAGAGGTATGGTATGTCCCCTTGCTTGAGATTGAGGGATTCAAGGCCATTACCATGCAAACCACCTTCCGGATCGGTATTGGCTTGCCAGGCCGTGTCTGGGCCAGCGGAAAATCTGCATGGATTGCTGATATTGCTCATGATACAAATTTTCCACGTGCGCCGGCGGCTGTCAGGGAAGGTTTACATGCGGCATTTGCCTCTCCTGTTACGGTTGGTGATGAAATTCGCGGCGTGCTTGAGTTCTTCTGCCATGAAATGAAGGAGCCTGATGATGACTTATACCATATGATGGGTTCCATTGGCAGCCAGGTAGGCCAGTTTCTTGTACGGAAAGAGGCAGAAGAACAAATACGGCTGCAACTGCAGCGGCTATCAGGACTGCATGAAGTCGACATGGCAATCACCGGCAGTCTTGACCTGCATGTTTCTCTAAACGTTTTTTTGGATAATGTTGTTACACTACTCAAAGTAGATGCTGCGGATGTTTTTATATTGAATCCGTCCATGAAGACCCTGGAATTTGTTGCCGGACGCGGTTTTGTCACAAATGCTGTTCAGCGTTTTTGCCCGATTGTGGGGGAAGGTGCCGCAGGAAGGGCTGTTGTTGAACGGCGGCTTATCGGTATTCCCGATCTGAACAAATCCCAAGATACTTCCGCCCGTGTCAAACTTTTTGCAGATGAGGGGTTTATTGTACATCACGTCCAGCCACTTATTGCAAAAGGGGGCGTAAACGGAGTACTTGAGGTATTCCATCGTTCACCTTTTACACCTGATAAAGAATGGCTGGAATTTTTGGGTATCCTTGCTACGCAGGGCGCCATTGCCATTGATAATGCTACTATGTTTTATGATTTGCAGCGATCTAATACCGAGCTTGTAATGGCCTATGATTGCACGCTTGAAGGCTGGTCCCGCGCACTTGATCTTCGTGATAAGGAAACCGAGGGGCACACCAGGCGTGTTACTGAAATGACCCTTCATCTTGCACGGGAGATGGGAGTAAGCAGCGAGGAGCTTGTTCATATACGCCGGGGGGCGCTACTCCATGATATTGGCAAGATGGGTATTCCTGATAAAATACTATTAAAACCAAGTCCTCTTACTGATGAGGAATGGACGATTATGCGGCGGCATCCGGAATATTCCTTCGACCTGCTCTCGCCCGTTGTTTATCTGAAATCGGCACTGGATATTCCTTACTGCCATCACGAGAAGTGGGATGGTACCGGCTATCCGCGGGGACTTAAAGGAGAACAAATACCAATAGCGGCGCGTATTTTTGCCGTAGTAGACGTTTGGGATGCTATGCGGTTTGATCGCCCATACCGTAACGGCTGGCCGGAAGAAAAGGTGCGTGAACATATCCGCTCCCTCGCAGGTACGCATTTCGATCCAAAAGTGGTAGAAATGTTTTTAAAGATGAAAGGGTTATCGTAACTCTGTACCTTTATTGTATGTTTTCCACCCTGCCAAATATCCGCCTGTTCCCCAAATGATTATCATAGGATTGCACCTTTTGCACACAGATAATATGAGATGGAGAAAACTAGAAGCGATAAATATGGGAAGTAAAAAATGATTAAAATTTTTTAAGAAAAAAAGCATATTGTTGTGTCCATACCAGGAGAACCAATGTTTATTGTTCATGTCCCGGCATCCCCCTTTCGTCTCTTTTAGATGGATAATCTCCGCTTCCGGGTCAAAAATGATCTTGTATCCAGCCTTACGAATACGCATGCAAAGATCGGTTTCTTCAAGATGAGCGCTGCCGTCAAAACGTTCATCGAATCCCATTACTTCCCGAATGGCATCTCTTCTGAATGACATGTTGCAGCCCTGTGCATGGTCAATATACATGCGTGTAGCTGCATCGAAATTATCAATAAGATGTGCATCCCACCACCGAACCTTTCCGGTGAACTTATTTCTCAAAAATAAGGACCGGCAGATCCGGTTAAAGAAATTTTTCTTTTTTAATTTTGAGGAAGGGTGAAGCTGTTTTTCCTGCTGTAAAATGCGTCCACCAACGCCGCCGATATCCGTCTTTTTATAATTTCGAATATGGTTTTCTGTAAAATCATGGACAGGAATAA
Source organism: uncultured candidatus Brocadiaceae bacterium (assembly GCA_964589115.1). Taxonomy (GTDB): domain Bacteria; phylum Planctomycetota; class Brocadiia; order Brocadiales; family Brocadiaceae; genus JBDIVL01. The sequence goes on from CAZPUD010000178.1 coordinate 7,966, forward strand.
TGTCGTCGTCGCAAAATATTATGATTTCGCCGGTTGCCTGTTTTATTCCATAATTTCTGGCATGAGGTAATCCCTTCTTGTATATTTTGTAATAATGAACAAGACTACTGTGGTTTTTAACGATCTCCATAAGTTCAGGAAAGGCTTCTTCACTCTGATCCACTATTAAGATTTCTACATAAGGAGGAATGTGGTCAATAAAGTTTTTAAGTGTGTTGCATAGTAATTTTTCGCGGTTATAAGTAGGAATTACTATGGACGCTTTAATCATGAAGGAGAACAAGATAAATAAATGTAATAGAAATGGCAGGAAAAAAGAGAACGGATTTCATTGATAATACTTTTTCTCATTACAAAAGTTTATCAAAAATGTTACAGTGCTGCAATTAGTAAAATATCTTGCGAAGTTTTGTTGAAAATTCCTTTTGATTTGTGTACATTATAGCGCACTT
>CAZPUD010000179.1:0-8386 GCA_964589115.1 uncultured candidatus Brocadiaceae bacterium
GTACAGGCACATGCTAAACTAATGGTTCAATCTACAAGATTGAACCAACTATAGGGGTTGATCGGAACAAAACCTAACTCGATGCATAGGAATTTCAAAGATTCGGTGTTGGTTCAATCGTCCACGATTGAACCGAAACGTTTAGCATGTCTCATATGCCTGGAATAAACCGAAACGTACAGGCACATGCTAAACTAATGGTTCAATCTACAAGATTGAACCAACTATAGGTATTTATTCCAATCCCGAAGGGATGTCATGATTATAGTAAAAACAGAAGGAAGATTTTGAACCCCGAAGGGGTGGCATTTGAAATCTGTAGAGAGATGTCACCCCTTCGGGATTTGTCCTTTTTCATTTTCATTCGTAATCATTTCACCCCTTCGGGGTTGTTGATTCTTGGTTGCTCATTATCTATAATCATGACATCCCTTCGGGATTAGATTGCATATCATCTTTATTTTGTCTTCGGCATTCATTATTTCTCTGGCGGGTTCAGGTTTGTAACCTGAACCCAGTGGTTTATATGTATGTTGGCGTTATGAGTAATCGGCGGTGTGAAAGACAATATAAAACATAGGGTTCAAGTTACAAACTTAAACCCGCAAAGATGTTCAAAACAACTTGATTGTATAGGAATTTCGTGCTTAGTATTTCGGATTTCCTTTTCGCAGCACTGGCAGGATTACTCTTCGTACCCGGAATTCTTCGAGTTTAGCGCATTATTAAGACGCAGGATAAGGCGGGCAGAACGCTCATAAAAGAAATAATCCCTGATCCAATTAATCAGTACGAAGAGGCGGTTCCGGTAACCAATAAGTTTCATAAGATGTACGACCAGCCACAGTAACCAGGCAATTATCCCGCGAAATGTGCGACCGTTTATGTATGCCACCGCCGCATTGCGCCCGATGGTTACCATCGTACCCATATCGCGGTAATGAAAATCTAAAGGCCTTTGTCCGTTTATCTGACGAAGGATATTCTGTGCAGATGCTGTACCTTGTTGAATGGCAACAGGTGCGGTCATTGGTAACGGATTTTCCTCTATATATGCGAGGTCACCTGTAGCATAGACGTCGTGGTATTCACGTACCTGTAGGGTAGGTAGAACGTTGACTCTTCCGCCACGGGATACCGGCAATTTCCATGACGTTTGTGTGACAGGGTCACCCCTGACCCCTGCCGTCCAGATTACCGTTTCCGTTGGAATAATGCTGCCGTCATGAAGATATACGCTTTCTTTGGTAACAAGGCTTACCATAGCCTTCAGACGTACGTCGATTCCCATTTCTGACAGATGTGCCACTGTATAGTTTTGAAGGCTTTTCGGCAGGCCCGGAAGCATGTGTTCCATTGCTTCGAGGAGGACTATATGTACCTCCCTGAAATTAAGTCTTGGATAGTCCTCTTTAAAGCGGCCTCTGATAAGTTCTGCAAGGGCACCCGAAAACTCTATCCCCGTAGCGCCTCCTCCTACAATGGTGAATGTTAATATTCGCTGACGGCGGCTCCTGTCAGGTTCGCGCATGGCCCGTTCAAAACAGAAAAGTATGTGGTTGCGGAGCGTAATACCATGATCTAATGTTTTTAAAGGAAATGCCCATTCTGCGGCGCCATTTACCCCGAAGAAATGAGATACACTTCCGGTGGCAAGTATGAGAAAATCATAAGGGATCTCAAGATTATCTCCCCTTACTACTTTGGCAGACAGATCCATTCCCTTTACCTCTGCCATTACAAAACTGGCATTAGGTATATTTCTTAAGATGCTTCGTATAGGATATGCAATTACCTCTACCTCCAGTTCCGCTGCAGCTACCTGGTAAAGTAATGGCAGGAAGGTATGATAATTGTTACGGTCAAGGATAAGTACCTCTGCAGGGGCATGGGCTAATGCCTTCGCAGCCCATAACCCGCTGAAGCCCGCACCGATAATTACTACCCTGGGTCGCTTATGTACATCCATGGTTTTTACCTTTCTATAGAATGTATTACATAACCCGAACGAATCTGAAGAACCAAAATCTGAAGCACGAAATCCGAAACAAATTCAAATTAACAAAATTCAAATAAAAGATTGAAACCACAGATTTCACAGATGGCACAGATATAAAATAGAAAATACGAAATACAAAATTCGAAACAAATTCAAAAATGCAAAATCTCAATGACAAAAACCTCATTTCGATTGAGAAAGAATCTTTTTTATCTGTGAAATCTGTGTAATTTGTGGTTTCAATCTTTTATTTGCACATTAGAATTTAGGATTTGTTTCGAATTTCGATATTCGAACTTGTTCTGAATATTTTTGATAAAAATGTCAAAATTATTTTTGGAAGACACTATGCCCTGAGAAGAAAGGCATGGGCGCAGAGGCCGGCACCAAATGCTACCATAATGCACCAGTCTCCGGGTTCAATACCCCTGTCCATAATTTCCCTTAGTACGAACCATACTGTTGGTGAGGACATATTGCCATATTGAGCTAAAATATCACGGGTTGCCTGTAGTTTGGTTTCAGAGAGGCCAATTTCATTTTTGATTGCATTAATTATTTTCTCGCCTCCGGGATGAAATGCCCAGTGCTTTATATCCTCAATCCGAAGCTCCCTTAGTTTTAAAAGGTCAAAAATTACCCTGGCAACGGTTTTACTTGCAAGCTCAGGCAGGAAAACGGAAAGTTGATTGTGAAGTTGTCCGTTCTTGTAAACGTAACGTATATCATCACGATATTTGGGATCATAACGGCTGGCTGAAGCGACTAACGTCAGACCTTCGGGTCGATGCCAGAGTACCGATGCCGATGCGCCGTCAGCAAAGATTGCATTTGAAATAATAAGACTCAGGTCATCGTCCATCTGAAATGTAGCACTGCAGATTTCGACCGATACACTTAATACGACACGGCGTCCCGTTCCATTTAATATGTCGCTGCACATTTGGAGGTTAGGGACAGAACCCCCGCAGCCGCTGCCTACCAGATCGTGAGCCCGTATCTGATCAGATAAGCCCAGTTTTTCTATTATATATGTGGATATGCCGGGGCAGATGTATCCGGTGCAGGTATTAACAACTAATCCGGATACATCGGCAACGGTCAATCCTGACTGGGTCAGTGCCCTGGTAATTGCTTCGGAAGAAAGGGTTACCGCCCAGTTTGTAAAACGGGCAATGCGGCTGTCCGGATGTTCGTTAACAAGATCTCCCAGATCCTCAACGGCAATGTGCCGGCGCAGTACGCTTGGATGGGAAAAGATCTTGCTTATAATGGCCAGACTTCTCCGGCTTAGTTTGTTTGAATAGTGTTTCAATAGAAACTCCTCTGCCCTGGATTGATCTATGCAGTAAGGTGGTGTAGCTACCGCTACAGATGCAATAGAAACATTTTCCTTAAAAACGTTTGATGGCAGCGTCTTATCATTCATTGTATTCATGCATCTATTCGTAATAACCTCAGTATACGCCGTACAGACCGCGTATGCCTCCAAAGCGGGGCCCTGATGCCCAGTCTGTATCCAAAGCGGTTAATGGCCGGTAAAAACGGTAAACTAAGGGAATTTGAATTTATGTAATTCATATGGACGGACATGGCCCGACAAACCTTCCGTATCAGCCAGTCACGGTTAATGGCAGGAGAGAGATAGAATACCGACTCTAACATTTCTTCAGTCGGGATTGTCAGTACGCCTTCTCTCCTCGCCATCTGTTCAAGTTCCGTCCCGGGGTATATGCGTATTCCTATATTAAAAAAAACCGTATCTTTCGGGCTGATATGCTGCTCAGCAAAGCGTAGTGTTTCCTGAACAGTCGCCTCTGTTTCACCCGGGCCTCCGAGCATAAAGATCCAAAGGCAGGGGAGTTTATGACGCCGTACTGTTTGTGCTGCATTATAGACTTCTTTTGCCGTGAAACCTTTATTCAGACCCTCCAGGACGGCATCTGATGCGCTTTCAACTGTAATACCGATGCCAGCAAAACCGGCTTTTTCCATTGAAGCAAGCAGCGTATCGTCTATGAAAAGCGGATTTAATTCCAGACTTTGGAGACGCACATGTGGTCCGGACCCGGCAATTCCCTCACATACAGCCAGTGCATGGTCATACGGGGAGTTAAATACATTATCAACAAACTCGATATCCCGAAGTCCCGCTGCAGCAAGGTGATTGATTGCACCAACCACTGCGTCCGGACTGCATAAGCGATAGTCTTGTCCTTCAATTTTTCTGTAAGTGCAGTAAACGCATTTAAAGTGACATCCGAGTTTTGTTTGTACCGGAACCGTGGATAGCTGTGACAGGTATGTATGAATATTAATCCATCTATGGAAATCCGGAACCAGGCATCCTTCTGAAAAACGGATTGCATACGCTGTATTTTTTTTGAATACATTGCCGTCAAGCCATGCTGTACCGGGTATGTTATCCGGCATTTTATTAGATGAAATTGATGCCAGTAATTCCGGGAAAACGACCTCTCCATCTCCCAGTACCGCCCATTCCGCCCCTGTATATCGAAGTAGTTCTTCAGGCATTACAGCAACTGCGGAGCCACCTAAAATAAGAGTTGCGTGTGTTTTCCGGCGAATAATTTCTATAAGCGGTTTCAAATCCCTGAAGAAAGCGACCGGGTTCTGCATATCGTTATTGTCAATATTTCGGATGGAGAGGCCTACTACATCCGGATCTATTTCCTTAAAGACTAACTCCAGAGCGTGGAGGGGATCCCTCTCGAACATCAGATCTAATACCTTTACCCTGTGTCCTTCCCGCTCGGCGGCCTCTGCAACAAGACATGCTCCCATAGGAACAACCGGTACGGGATTGCTATTGCGATTGGTAATAATTATAAGGATATCCAACTTTTCCCCTAATTGAATGTATAGGAATTTCAAAGTTTTATCGTAGGGCGACCCTTTAGGGTTGCTATCCCATGCATGTATTCAAGCGGGAGCAAGGCTAAAGCCTTGCCCTACATCTTCACAATAGATAAAAGTTACCGAATGCCTCTGTGTTGGTTCAATCGTCCACGATTGAACCGAAATGTTTCGCACGTTTCATATGTCTAGTACACTGTCAACATTATTTGTAACGGTATGTGAGTATCCAAAAGAGGTATAGCATGTCATTGCGAGGGTCTTTTCCGAAGCAATCTCTTGGATACTTCAAAAGGGATTGCTTCGGGGAAAAACGCCCTCGCAATGACAGATACTATATAATCTATTATTAACAATTATGTTGACAGTGTACTAGCACTAATCAAAAACATACGAACACATGCTAAACGCACGGGGCTGTCCAAAAAGTCAGTAAACCATACAAAAGGTAGGGGCTGAAAATCTTCAGCCCCTACATATGGTACATTCATAAAACTTTTTGGACAATCCCAACCATAGGCACAATAAGAGACTTTTATATTTCATGTTATTGCTTCCCCTTCTGAAGCTGTAGCCCGATTTGTGCGAGCCTGCGGCCAAAAGCACGGCAGATGGCTGCTTCGTCATGGTCGATCTCCCGCTTGTTATCCTGACCCGCCACATGGCCCGGTCCATACGGAGAACCACCGGCACGGGTAGAGAAGAGTTCTTTAACGGAATATGGGACACCCATAAGGATGAATCCGAGATGGAGCAGGGGGGCCATCAGGGTTAAAATAGTTGTCTCCTGCCCTCCATGAAGACTTCCGGTAGAGGTAAATATGCCGGCCAGCTTGCCTTCTAATTCCCCTGAAAGCCACAACGATGTAAGCTGGTCTATCTGGTTTTTTAGCTGTGAAGATACATTTCCGAATCTCGTTGGTGTACCAAAAGCAACAGCCCCGGCCGCTCTGAAATCGTCATGGGTAACGAAAGGGACCTCCTTTTGCATTTCTTTACCGGCCTTCATGTCCTCACGGGATTGAATAATAGATTCAGGGATTAGTTCAGGTACCGTACGGATAACTGGTTCCGCACCTTTTATATCACGGACCCCCTCAGCTACAAGTTTCGCCATCTTGAAGACGTTGCCATAGGTACTGTAGTAGACGATAAGTACTTTCATAGGACTACCCATCCTTTCGCATGTTTATGTTGTTACTTTGATTTTAAACCCCGTTTAACGAACTGAGGGTTGTAATAAGTGTTAGATGAGTATGCTGATTGGCAAAAGGGATTGTAACACTGGTTAAAAAGATGTGTACCGGGTCTTCTTTAGATAAGTTTAATATTGTAATTGCCAATGGTATCTTTCTTGTCATTTTAACCAGTAGTAGAAATCTTGAGAGCTTGCAGTACCATTTTGTTTATTCTACTGCATTATATACGCATATTACTTTGGAATTACCATAAGATCAAGGAAAAGGTAACAATTTAGTTTTTGAAAATTTCTGCATAAATGGTATTTATTGTAGAGGTAGATTTCAAACCTGCCCCTACACAGCATATAATACATTTCTATTGTTTTGAATTTTTCAAAAACTAAAATGTTATAGGAAAAGTAATTTTCATTTTGTAACCTGAAATTGCCTTGCATAATTTATCACTCATATGGTTATATGTTGGCTTAAAATTTTGTAACAATTTAGTTTTATGAAAAAATTCTCAGAGTTGGTTCAATCGTCCACGATTGAACCGAAACGTTTTGCATGTGTCCTATGTTTGGTACAAATCAAAAGCGTACAAGCCCATGCTAAACACATGATTCAATCTAAAAGATTGAACCAACCGTGGGTTTGCCAAATGAGGAGGTTCAGTTACAAGCCTGAACCCGCATAGAAATTATCGATAGTGAGGAGAGAGGTATTGTGATCAAAGAGGTATCCTTTCAATGGTGGCGCCGGGGCGATCTGGATGGGTTCTTCGGGCTTTTTATAGACAATCTGATCCAGCTTATCATGATCGTCATTCTTTGCAGTCAGGTTGTTAGGCTGCCCGGGGAATTAGTTTATGGGAGAATACTGCCAGGTGTGGCAGTAAGTCTTTTAGTTGGCAACGTCTTTTATGCATTTCAGGCAAGGGCGCTTCAGATGCGTACAGGCCAGCAACAGGTAACTGCCTTACCATACGGGGTTAATACGATATCTCTTTTTGCATATGTACTCTTCGTTATGAAGCCTGTTATGGATCAGACGAATGACGTTGATCTTACATGGCGGGTTGGTTTGGCGGCCTGTTTTGGCTCCGGAATTATAGAATTTGCAGGGGCTTTTATTGCAGGCTGGGTAAAGCGGATAACCCCCAGGGCGGCACTCCTGGCTACTCTGGCTGGAATCGCAATAACATTTATATCTATGGACTTTTGTTTCCGTATCTTCTCTGATCCGTTGATAGGTTTTGCACCGGTAGCTTTTATCTTTCTTCAATATATCGGGAGGCTTTATCTCCCGGCTGGAATCCCGGCAGGCCTTGTGGCTGTGATTACCGGTACCGCTTTGGCCTGGGGATTAGGAAGGATGGACGGGAATAAGCTGATCAGCGCTATGGATATCCAGTTTCAACTCCCCGTACCTTACATATATGAACTGATTAGTACAGTAGCCTCGCCTTATCTGCTGGTATTTATCCCAGTTATTGTACCTATGGGGCTTTTTAATCTTCTCGGTTCCCTGCAAAATCTCGAAAGCGCTGAGGCTGCGGGAGATACTTATCCGGTGAAAAGTTCATTAGCCATGAATGGTCTGGGCAGTATTGCTGCGGCTTGCTTTGGCAGTGTCTTTCCTACGACTATTTATATTGGCCATCCTGGATGGAAGAGGATGGGCGCAGGTGCAGGATATTCTATCGCCAATGGCATTGTAGTTACTTTCCTTTGCCTTCTTGGGCTTGTGGGGTTTACAACCGCCCTCGTCCCGGTTGAGGCCGGTGCCGCTATACTGCTGTGGATAGGGGTAACTATTACGGCACAGGCATTTCAGGCAACTCCCAGAGAACATGCACCGGCTGTAGTTGTTGGATTCTTTCCTGCCCTTGCCGCATGGGCTTTATTTATACTCGAAAGCGGACTGCGCAGTGCCGGAACTTCTATAGAAGCAGCGGGGATTGAAGCCCTTTCGGCCCAGCTTCCTATTACCGGGCTTATTTCACTTGAGCGTGGTTTTATCTTTACGTCCATGGTACTTGCGGCCCTTACTGTTAGTCTCGTTGAAAAGCAGTATCTTACTGCTGCTGCATGGGCATTTACCGCGGCAGTTATTAGTGCTACTGGCTTGATGCATGGTTACAGAATTGCTAAAGGATCGGTAGTGAATGCCTATGGTCCTTCACATACATGGCCGTTTAGTCTTGGTTACATTATCATTGCCTTTATTTTTACCGTCCTGTGGCTCTGGCAGCGGAACAGAGGAAGTGAAGGTGATGGAGTGATGGAGTAATAGAGTATTGGAGTTTTTTACAACAATACTCCAGTAC
>CAZPUD010000180.1:0-8364 GCA_964589115.1 uncultured candidatus Brocadiaceae bacterium
GACCTTTAATTAAAACATTTGGCATTCCGTTGTTTTGGAAAGGACTGGTTACAATTATTTGCAAAGAGATAGATTATCCCTATAAGGTGATATTGCAGAATATTTTTAGACAATTTCGGGGAAGAATCATACTAACACCTCAAACTCAATAAAAGCAATGACATCATGTATCATCTAAATTACCTCTTTACTCTGTTTTGTAATGTCCTGATGGGTATGTGTATTTACGTGAAGGGTTATTTTAAGAAAAGGAGATTTTTCTTATGCAAAGGAAATGGTATAAATATGTTGTATTATCTGCCGCGGTATTCTGTAGTGTGTCGATAAATGGTATGCTGCAAGGTGTCTTTGCTCAGCAAACTGAGCGGCCTGCCGAGGCATCTAGAAGCGAGATGGAAGATTTAAAGTGGCAGTTAAAGCAGATGGAAGAGTCGGTACTCAGGCAACAGGAGCAGATACAGGCCTTAAAAAACCGCATCGAGAGTGCACCGGCTACAAAAGAAGAGAGGATTGTTGAATTTGAGGATTATCTATCCTCTGCCGAAGCACGGAAAGAATTGGGGCTTGGCATGCCTGCTGTTACTGCCCTCTATTCTCCTGATGAGGAAAAGTATTCGATTGTATTTAGATCACAAGACGACAGGTATTCATTAGGTATTGGCGGCAGGCTGCAATTTCGTTACACGTTTAAGGATAATGACGAGGATTTTGGTGGTACAGACACTAATAATATTGACGTTCGCAGAGCGAGGCTTGCTCTTGGTGGAAACATCTATAGTAAATTGATACATTATTATATTGAATTGGATGGAGACAGCTTTGACGTTGGTGTAAATTTTTATGTGTATTTTACACCTCTTGAAGAATTAAACGCCAAGATAGGATATTTTAAGGTACCCTTTAATCAACAGAGAATGACAACCTCTGCAAAGCTCCTGTTCCAGGACAGGGCCATTGCCAGTGAGGCTTTTGATCAGGACCGGGATTACGGAGTGGATATTTATGGAAAACCCTTTGACGGGTACATGGAATACCATGCTGCGGTATTTCAGGGGGCTGGTGAGGACCCGGCAGACAGGGGTACGGATGACAATCTCGATAATGAACTCATGTACGTACTTAACCTGAGGTATAATCCGTTCGGAAAGTATGATACCGTTGATGAAACCGATGTGAAGTATACGGAAAAATTTAAGGCAACAGTTGCAGCTTCTGTGGCCTTCAATGCAAAGAATAGGGATGAAAAACTTGAGGATACTGATACGATAGCGGGGGTCGTTGAACTGAGTATGAAATACCGGGGACTCTCATGGCATAACGAATATTTTGTCATGACAGCGGATCCTGAATCTGGCGGTAATTCGATAGATTCTGACGGTTTCTTTACCCAGGCAGGTTATTTTGTGATTCCTAAAAAATTGGAAGTAGCTGCCCGTTATTCCCTGGTGGATCCTAACAGCGATGTATCAGATGATTTCATGAGGGAATATGCACTTGGCGTGAACTATTACTTCCGTGCCCATCGGTCAAAGATACAGTCGGATTTTGGCCATTATGTGACCGAAGAGGGTGATGAGGGAGATAAAAATGAAAACCGGTTCAGGCTGCAGTATCAGATTGTATTTTAAAGTATGAGAGTTCTCTCGAATCCTCTTTTTTAAAGAGGAATTAGGGTTTTTCCAGATGAAACGAGTTTGTTTTTGGCAGTGATAATTATTAGGAGGTAATGAAGTATATGGGAAAGTTAAAAAAAAGATTCCTGGATTTTATTTTTATTACAGGTATTGCAGGTTTGGCGTTTTGCACCACTTCGCAGATGGTGGTGTCTCGAGCTGATTCACCAAACGAGGCTGCGTATCAGGAGGTCAAAAAGGACGGAAGAATTTATGTCTTCGATTCCTCAGAAAGAAAGGAGGCATTTGAGAAATCCGGAGAGTTAGGCAAGGGTATTATCAAGATAGGATATGGACCCAAGGGTGAAACGGTTATCTTTGATTCAGAAGAGGCTGTAATTGAGTATGAAGCCCGCCTTGTGAAAGAGATACTTGGAAAGGCCAATATCAAGGCCTATCGGGAATTTAAGGTTGATAGTAGACTCTACGTCTTTACCTCTCCTACACGGAAGAAAGAATTTGAGAAATCCGGGGAACTTGGTAAAGGTATTATTAAAATAGGATACGGACCTCATGGTGAAACGGTTATCTTTGACTCTGATGAGGCAGTAAAGGAATATGATAACCGCCATTCCCAAAAATGAGTTGATTTCTCGTTAAGTTCTATCGCAGAGGAAATTCAAACCGGCCATGGGGGAGCCTTGTGTTCACCCGAACGGGAAACAAACATAAACGTTTTGAATTGTGCAGGGCAAGGGCGAACACAAAGTTCGCCCCTACGTAGGTGTTATAAAAGTCGTTGAAGGCATAATTTAAGGTAAGATACTAATCAAATATCATAGATAAAATAAGGAGAAAAAATATTATGGTAAAAAGAATTTGGTTTTCAATGGTGATTCCTCTCTGTCTTGCAGGAGCAACTATTCCTCGTACAGTAACCTGTGCTGAAACAGGCATCAAACCGTACGTTAAGGTCGAAGGTGTATCCGGAAGCCTGAGTAGCATCGGTTCAGATACTATGAATAATCTTATGACTTACTGGGCTGAAGGGTTTAACAGGGTATATCCGAATGTGAAGGTACAGATAGAGGGTAAGGGTTCTACAACCGCTCCACCTGCATTAATCTCGGGAACAGCACAAATAGGTCCGATGAGCAGGGCTATGAAACCTACAGAAATAGATGCGTTTGAGAAGAAATACGGATATAAACCCACAGAAATAAAGACATCACTGGACGCCCTGGCGGTATATGTAAACAAAGATAACCCTATAGAGGGCTTAAGTCTTCCACAGGTAGATGCGATCTTCTCAAAAACCAGAAAGGGTGGCTATAAAGAAGATATTAAGACATGGGGACAGCTTGGTTTGAAAGGGGATTGGACATCGAGGCCGATAAGTCTCTACGGCCGTAACTCTGCTTCGGGTACCTATGGTTATTTTAAGGAACATGCCCTTTATAAAGGGGATTTCAAGAATACGGTAAAAGAACAACCCGGTTCCGCCTCTGTAGTACAGGGTGTAACTGAGGACCGGTATGGTATTGGATATAGTGGTATTGGTTACAAGACATCCGGTATTCGTGCTGTACCTCTTGCATTCAAACAAGGGGAACCCTATAAAGAAGCTGAAATGGAAAATGTAATGAATGGTTCTTATCCATTGGCAAGGTTTCTCTATGTATACATTAATAAAAAACCTGGCCAACCCCTCGATCCTTTAGTAAGAGAATTCATTAAATTTATCCTGAGCAAAGAAGGTCAGGAATCAGTTGTGAAGGACGGGTATTTGCCTTTGCCGGCGTCAATTATTGCAGAGGAACTTAAGAAGATAGAATAGTACCTGAACTATATATCGTTATAAAGAAAAGACAACGAAAAATCCCCCGAAATCCTACTTCAAAGGGTTTAAGGGGGATTTTCTTTGTGTATAAATTCCATCGGTTCAGGTACATTGAATTGGTAGTTACTCAAATTTCTGTTGAAATGTATAAATATTTATAACCACCCGTTCCCCTCCTTCGCAAGGAGGGGATAAAGGGGAGGTCTTTAACGGAACTTTGAGTAACCACAAAAATTGCAATCAGGATTTGCTTATGCTTTCCATTCTGTTTATAATAGTTCCTATTAATTCCATTGGCAATAGAAGTAATGCCTGAATGAAAACCAGCAAAAAATATCATTTCGAGCACAGCAAGAAATCTCTTGTTATTGATATGAGACAATACGCCCGGGCTGCATATAATTTTTTGATTGTTACCCCGGGCATATGAAACACTTGGTATATATTCCTTGCCTAATTCTGGTCAAAATATACAGGCCAATACTAAGCGTCCTGGTTCGACCTACGAGATTGAGCCAGTCCTAAGGAAAACCCAAGAGGTTGTAGTCGGCTGTGCGGGGGATAAACCACCCGCGCTACGTATTCTTTTTCGTATGGATCGCATATAAAGGTACGGATTTTTCAAAAAGCTCAATTGTTACAACTTTTTGAATTCTGAATCCTGAATCCTGTATTCTGATTTAATTCACGTTTTTCAAACGTCTAACAGATACGGAAATTCATAGTTTTTCATAATACCGTTAACACAGAGAGTTATTTTGCAATTACGATGGAAGGCTTAAAAAGAAGAAGGATTGCTGATAAAACTGCACGCTGGGTTATTACGATAGGCGGTTCAGTTACCATTTTTATCGTGATCGCCTTGTTTTTGTTTATCCTCTCAGAGGTTTACCCGCTTTTTAAGGGAGCTAAAGTATTAGAGGAAACTACGTATCCCCTTCATAACAAGGCCGTTTCCATTGGAACAGATGAATATCAAGAGATGGCCTACGCAGTGTATCAGGATGGTAATATCGAATTTATTTCTTTATCAGACGGTAGTATCTTGAAAAGATATAGCATAGCAGGCCTGGCCAATCCTTCTGCCGGAATACAGTACGGTCCCGATAAGAATTACCTTCTGCTTACCTCGACTTCTCCTTTAAAGGAGGAACAGGAGAATACGGGCGAGGGGTCTTCACGGCGGAATGTAATAACTTCGGCTTATAAAGATAATAACCGCCTTGTCCTTGGGACAAACGATGGGAAGGTACTGACAGCCTTAATTACCTTTTCCGAATCGTTTAACAGTGAAAAGAGGATAATAACCCCTGAAATATCAGGGGAAGAAACGCTGCAAATTGACGAAAAAGAACAGGAAATCAAATACATTGTATCCAAAAGCGATGAGAGTACAGTAACTACCGTGGCTAGCACGGTTGATGACAGATTGTTGTTGGAATATACAGAGGAGAGGGAAACTCTTTTTGGTACAGGGGAAAAAACAGAATTCAGGAAGGACATAACGGATCTCGTAAATCAGCCTCAGTTGGATATCATGTTTGAATCATCCGGCTCGCATTCCAATCTCATAAAGCCGGAAAATAAGATTAAAGTAACTTCCCTGGCGCTTGATTCTTTTATGGAAAACCTCTATATCGGGACTTCTTTCGGGGAAATCCTCCATGTAAATATTAGAGATAAGGAAAATCCTTCTGTACAGGAGTCAATAAAAGTATCCGACAAGGCCATCACTGCTTTAGGTTTTCTCCTGGGAGACATCTCACTTATTGTTGGTGATTATGACGGCAATGTAGATGTCTGGATGCAGGTGAGAGAAGAGATCTCATCTTCAGAAGCAGTTCTCAAAAAGATACATACCCTTACGTCCCACACTGCCCCCGTTATAGCAGTGGTATCTTCCAGAAGGAATAAGAGCTTTTTAACGATGGCATCAGATGGAGTAATTCATCTTAACCATGCGACCTCGGAGCAAACACTCCTGGGGCTTCATTCAAAGGCCCTGCCAACCGCCCTCGCATTTTCACCAAGGGGAAATGGTATTCTGGTGGCCGATTTGAGCAATAGTCTGTTTTACTGGAATATATCGAACCCGCATCCCGAAATTACCTTAAAAACCCTTTTTGGCAAGGTATGGTACGAAGGGTATGAACAACCGGAATTCGTCTGGCAGTCCACAGGGGGTACGGATGATTTTGAACCGAAATTAAGTCTTGTACCGCTGATCTTCGGTACCATTAAGGGCACGATATATTCTTTAGTTATTGCGGTACCTCTTGGTATCCTTGCAGCGCTGTACACATCTCAGTTCCTTCACAAAAGGATAAAGTTCATTAAGCCTGTTATCGAAATCATGGCGGCGCTTCCCAGTGTTATCCTCGGGTTCCTTGCAGGTTTGTGGTTTGCACCACTCATTGAGAGAATATTTCCGGCAGTAGTTATTGCACCGCTGTGTATTATCCTTTTTACTGCCATTGCCCTTTTTTTCTGGAAATTCCTGCCGGTCTGGATAAAAGGTAAATACCGGTACGGGGTAGAAGCCCTCTTTCTCATACCATTTATCATTGGTGCGGTATATGTGTCAATGCATCTCAATACTATCTCGGAATCTATTCTTTTCGGGGGAGATTATCGGGAATGGATGCTGAACATTTTTGGCCTCCACTACGATCAGAGAAATGCCCTTATTGTGGGTTTTGCGATGGGGTTCGCCGTAATACCCCTCATTTTTACGATATCAGAAGACGCCATGAGTAATGTTCCCGGCAACCTTATTTCAGCATCACTTGCACTGGGGGCAACTCCCTGGCAGACAGCCGTCCGGATAGTGCTTCCGACGGCAAGTCCCGGTATCTTTTCTGCTATCATGATTAGTTTTGGAAGGGCAGTGGGTGAAACGATGATTGTCCTTATGGCAACAGGCAATACCCCTATTATGGACTGGAATCTCTTTAACGGGTTCAGGGCTCTTTCGGCAAACATTGCAGTTGAAATTCCGGAAGCACCCGTCGGGGGTACCTTATACCGGGTACTCTTCCTTGCAGCCCTGCTTCTTTTTGTAATGACCTTTATCGTCAATACTGCTGCAGAAATGATACGGCAGAAAATGAGGAAAAAATACAGGAAGTTATGAGAACCTTTTTTAAAACCGGAAATCCTTATATCTGGCTGACTGCCTGTGCATTGACCATAACGATATTGATGATGGGTGGACTCGTTGCACTTATTATAATAAACGGGTTCAGCGTATTCTGGCCCCATGCTATCATCAAATTTACACTCAAGGATGGCAGCGCAGTTATGGGAGAAATGGTAAAGAAAGAACCTATTCCCTTTAAAAAAGATGCCTATCGAACGAAACTAAAGATCGGAAACAGAGACGTCTACGGTTTGGATTTCAGATGGATTGAGGATGCAGACATTGAATCACAGGAATATCCTTCACATGCTTTAACATTTGAAAGACGTGAATGGGGAAATCTGTATGGCTTTTTGAAAGGACTAAAACAAAATGGCGATGTTTTACCGATAACGGCAGAAAACCTCGCATCACTCCTGGAAGAAAACCACTCCCTTGTTGAGAAAATACGGCATATTGAAAGAAACGTGATCGGTGATATAAACTTCAAGATGGAAAAATACCGCCTTGCATTGAAACGCCTGACATCGGAAGAACCATCTCCAAAGGTTCATAAAAAAATCGAATCTTTACGCGCGAAAATGGAAAACCTTGAAAAGGCTTATAGAGAAAAAGAAGACGTGCTTGCCGGGCTCTATTCCAAAGCGACAGGAAAAGAAATCACGATACTTCTTGCCGGTGGTGAAGAAAAGATCATACCCGTTTTCCAGATCATCCGCGTCTACGCACCAAATGAAATGGAAATTCTTTCAAAGTTTGGTTTTTATATGGGAAAGTTTTGGGAATTTCTTTCTGAAGAACCAAGAGAGGCAAATACGGAAGGAGGGGTATTCCCGGCTATTTTCGGTACCGTTATGATGGTGTTCATTATGAGTATTGCGGTTGTTCCGCTTGGAGTATTGACTGCGGTATATCTAAGAGAATATGCGGGCGATACTGCTATTGCCCGGATTATCCGGATATCGGTAAGTAACCTTGCAGGGGTACCGTCGATTGTTTTTGGTATCTTTGGCCTTGGCTTCTTTGTCTATCTCATTGGTGGAAATATTGATCAATTGTTTTTCTCGGAAACTTTGCCCGCTCCAACCTTTGGAACCGGTGGTATTCTGTGGGCGTCCCTTACGCTCGCACTCCTTACCGTACCGGTAGTCGTCGTGGCAACGGAGGAAGGATTATCTGCCGTTCCAAAATCCTTAAGGGAAGGCTCTTTTGCGCTTGGTGCCACAAAATTTGAGACCATCTGGAAGATAATACTCCCTCAGGCAACTCCGGGCATCCTTACCGGTATAATCCTTGCGATAGCAAGGGCTGCCGGGGAAGTTGCGCCGTTAATGCTTACCGGGGTGATAAAGCTGGCGCCGTCACTTCCCATTGACAGTCGCTTCCCATTCATACACCTCGAAAGAAAATTTATGCATTTGGGTTTTCATATTTATGATGTCGGTTTCCAATCTCCCAACATAGAAGCAGCCATTCCTATGGTTTATACTACAACCTTTGTTTTACTTTTGATCATTCTCATACTGAATACTACTGCTATAATAATAAGAAATAAATTAAGAAAATGGTACCGTGCTGCATCCTTATAGAAGAACGATGTTTCACCGCAAAGACGCAAAGAGCGCAAAGTTATTATTTTTGAGAAATTTCATGATGAAAATTTCTCAAAAGCCTCTGATTCTAGTACACTGTCAACATAATTGTTAATAATAGATTGTATAGTATCTGTCATTGCGAGGGCGTTTTTCCCCGAAGCAATCCCTTTATTTAGA
>CAZPUD010000181.1:0-4846 GCA_964589115.1 uncultured candidatus Brocadiaceae bacterium
TTGGGAATTCATATTAACTATGGCACGGTACGAGCACCTAGAGTTGGTTCAATCGTCCACGATTGAACCGAAACGTTTAGCATGTTTCATATGCCTGGAATAAACCAAAACGTACAGGCCTATGCTAAACGCATGGTTCAATCTACAAGATTGAACCAACCATAGCCGCTGCCAAAGGCAGCCTAATTTAATGCTTAGGAATTTCAAAGTTTTTCATAATTCCCTTAACACACCCCTAACCCCTCTCAAGAGGGGAATTGGAGATGTTCTCAAGAGGGGAATCAAGAAGTCCCCTACCGGGAGGGGATTTAGGGGTGGGTAAAAAGAAAAGCCGTTGGGTTTTTTAAACCCGACCTAATTTAAGGCATAGGAATTTCAATCTTTGTAGGGGCTGAAGATTTTCAGCCCCTACGTTGAAATGTTTTGTCTCAAAAAGTAGCCGAAGGCCTAATTTATAGAGAAAATGAAATGCATCCTTGGCGGGTTCAGGTTTGTAACCTGAACCCAGAAATTTATTTAGATTATGATACTATGTTCGATTACCGGTGGAATCAACTGTATAAAATGTCTTGTGGCTGTACAAAAAGGGAGGGAAATTATGATTTGCAGAGGGATACTCTTCGCTCATTATCTCAAAATATTATTTCTTTTAGTGACGCTGCTGCTTATTTTTGACATTGCCGGGGCAGCAGAAAAAAAACATACGGATGAGTTATTCACCAAAGCACCGGCCTCTGCAAACATTAACAAGAAATACAAACAGAAGATACGGGACAGCACCATTATCAGGGAACAAACGGTACGGATTAAATTCGATCTCCTCATGGGCAAAGGCAGACAGCGCAGAGGCAATACCGTTGTATTAAACCTCTTTGACGATGCAAAATATACCGCACGAAAAAACCGCATAGAAAGAAGGGACTGGGGATACACATGGTTCGGTAAAATAGGAAAGGAAGAATACAACAACGTAATACTGGTAGTGAAGAATGGTCACATGGCGGGTTGGATTTCAACGGAAGGAAAGACCTTTAAGATCAGCTATACCGGTGACAATATCCACTCCATCAGCGAGATAGACCCATGTGAGATCAAATTAAAATGCTCCCCTATTCCTGCTCCCCTCCCCGATAAATCCAGAGGCATCAAATCGAAAAAGATCAGGAAAAAAACTGAAAATGTTGAAGATGGCGACGTCACAATCGACCTCCTTGTGGTTTATACTGAAGAGGCGGCTTCCGCTGTGGGTGATATTGAGACAGAAATTTTGCTCAGCATAGCTTATGCCAACGAGGCTTACGCCAACAGTGGTGTTAATCATAGGGTAAATCTTGTTCATTCGGCGCAGGTATCATATGCAGAAAATAATTATTATGCAAGTACATATCTTTGGGATCTTTATAAGGGAAACGTAGATAACGTTCACTATCTGAGAGACTTATATGATGCAGACCTGGTATCGTTAATCTTATACGATATGAGTGAAGGCGGCATGGCTTATCAATTAAGTGATGTTGATAAGAACAACTCAGGCTATGCAGCATACAGTGTGATCAAGGTTGAAAATCTTACTTCTTATGTTTTGGCCCATGAATTAGGCCACAATATGGGTGCCCGTCATGACTGGTATGTAGATGATAATACAACTCCATATGAATACGCCCACGGTTATGTAAATACTACTGAACGATGGCGTACAGTTATGGCATATGTCAATGATTGTATAGCTACCACAGGCTATTTTTGTAATAGTATCCCGTATTTTTCTAATCCGAGTATTACTTACATGGGAGAGACTACCGGGGTACCTGAGGGTTCATATCATCCCGCTGACAATGCAAAGACCCTTAACAACACAGCGGAACTCATTGCCAATTATCGCATCAAACTGCCGGAGGGGTGGACAAGCGATAATGCGTACAGTGGCTCGTCAAAAGTATCTTCATTTTCAGATGTTTCAACTTCCATGGCGCTTGACAGTTCGGGAAAGGCCCATGTTATCCTTGATGATGATCAGGATTATATATTATATGCAACCAATAAATCGGGAACTTGGGAAACCCAAACCGTGTCTGAGAAAGTGGATGATTTTTCATTCGTTATGGACAGTTCTGACAATGTACATATCAGCTATTATAATTTTGAGAATTATACGCTGGAATACGCCACGAATAAATCTGGCACCCTGAAAACGCAAACGGTGGATAGTAGAAGTGGTTCTGGATTTGATACCTCTATAGCAACGGATAACTCAAATAACGTACACATCAGCTATCGTAGCTATCGTAGTAGCTATAATTATGAGCTCAAATATGCTACGAATAAATCTGGCGACTGGGAAATACAAACGGTAGATAACGAGGGTGACACAGGATATGATACTTCAATAGCTGTTGACGGCTCAAGCAATGTACATATCTGTTATTATGATGAATCGAATGGATATCTCAAATACGCTACGAATAAATCCGGCGACTGGGAAATACAAACGGTAGATAGTGCAGGAGATACTGATATTTCAATGGCGGTTGACCGATCAAACAACGTACATATCTGTTATCGTGACAAATTGAATGGTAGCCTCAAATTTGCCACAAACAAATCCGGCAACTGGGCAACACAAACGATAGATAGCAATGGAGACACAGGGTATTATATTTCAATGGTAATTGATAATTCGAATAATATACACGTTTGTTATTATGATAAATCGAATGGATACCTTAAATATGCCAGAAATAGTTCAGGTACATGGGAACTACAAACAGCGGATAGTGTGGATATTGATGAGTATACGGGCATTTACTCGTCGATGTCAATAGATAATTCCGGCTATGCACACATCAGCTATTATGAAGAAATTAATGGCGCGCTTAAATACGACACAAATAAATCAGGTACATGGGAAACACAATTATTGGACGACGGAGGATTAGGTTCATCTATTGCCGTGGATAGTTCTGGTGACATTCATATATGCCACTTATTCTTTAATTTAAAGCAGGCTTACCAAGAGGTAGATTACTCTTTTATGTATACTACCAATGATGCATCCGCCGTGGCAGCGTCAACACCAACGCCAGTCCGGACAAGCACGATAAAAGGAGTAGTTTATGATACAACGACTGGATTTGGTATTGGAGGCGCAACAGTATCTACCGATATTGGCGGATATTCTACAACAACGGATTCAAGTGGCTCGTATACACTATCCGTAGCAGCAATGTCTTATACATTAACGGCTTCCGCATCCGGTTATAATGCGTCTTCTCAAAAGATTATCATAACGGAAGGTTCAACATTTACATCAAATTTTTACCTGACCCCTGACACAGCCACCTTAACATACACACCAAATATTGGAGCGGGAAGCTCTCATAACCTTGCACTGAAGTCAGACGGTACGGTATGGGCATGGGGAGAGAATTTGTATGGTCAACTGGGCGATGGAACAACCGAAAACAGGCTTATACCCATACAAACGCTTAATATCAAGGATATCACTGATATTGCAGGCACCGGCATTCATAGTCTCGCCCTGAAATCGGATGGGACAGTCTGGGCATGGGGATACACTAATTACGGGGCAACGGGAGATTGGATTAACACTAATAGCCAAAGTATTCCAGGCCAAATATATAATTTAAACGATGTAGTTTCCATTGCCGTAGGTTATACTCATAGCCTTGCCCTCAAGTCTGACGGTGCAGTCTGGACATGGGGATACAATGGAGAAAAGGAAAAATTCTGGAACGATGGTAATTACAATAACGTCGACCTTTTTCTTCCTGTACAAGTAGAAAATTTAAGTGATATAATCGCAATATCGGCCGGTTCTGACTATATTTTTGATCACAACCTTGCCCTGAAGTCAGATGGTACTGTATGGGCATGGGGAGGAAATAAATATGGCCAGTTGGGAGACGGTACTACAGAAGACCGCGACACGCCAGTCCAGGTAAGTAATCTGAGCGATATAATCGCCATTGCGTGTGGCTATGGTCATAGCTTAGCCTTGAAGTCAGATGGCACTGTCTGGACATGGGGGTATAACAGATTCTATCAACTAGGCGATGAGACTAATATTGATAGAACAACTCCTGTGCAGGTAACCGGACTAAGTAATATTGTGGCTGTTGCTGGGGGATATTATCACAGCCTTGCCCTGAAATCAGATGGAACAGTTTGGGCATGGGGGCATAATTCATATGGTCAACTAGGCGATGGGACTGGTTATATAAATGCGACCCCTGTGCAGGCAAGCAGTCTGAACAATGTTGTGGCTATTGCCGGAGGAGTATTTCACAGTCTAGCATTGAAATCAGATGGGACAGTTTGGGCATGGGGACTAAATGATCAAGGGCAATTGGGCGATGGAACTACTACCAATAGAAAAATTCCCGTACAGGTAAGTGGTTTGGACCTGGGTGAGATTGAAGCAACATTCACGACACCCACGCCCACTCCTTCACCCACACCAATTTTAATTCCAACCCCTACACCAGGCAAAACAGGCAAAATAACCGGAACTGTAGTTAATGCAAGCACCGGAAAGGGTATCTCCGGTGCAACGGTTTCCACTAATACAGGCGGTTATTCTACCACCACTAACTCAAATGGATCGTATACGTTATCAAACGTTACGGCAGGATCATACACCCTCACTGCATCCGCTACCGGGTATAAGTCATCCTCCAAGAGTGTATCGATAGCAGCCGGATCGACAACTAATGCAAATTTCAACCTTACACCTTTATCTGTAACTACACCTACCCCTTCACCTACACCAAACAAAACAGGCAAAATAACCGGAACTGTAGTTAATGCAAGCACCGGAAAGGGTATC
>CAZPUD010000181.1:4946-8358 GCA_964589115.1 uncultured candidatus Brocadiaceae bacterium
TCCGGTGCAACGGTTTCCACTAATACAGGCGGTTATTCTGCCTCCACTGATTCAAACGGACGGTACACGTTATCAAATGTTACGGCGGGATCGTACACCCTCACTGCATCCGCTACCGGGTATAAGTCATCCTCCAAGAGTGTATCGGTAACAGCCGGATCAACAACCAACGTAAATTTCAATCTTACGCCTTTATCTGTAACTACTCCTACCCCTTCACCCACACCAAACAGAACAGGTACAATAAAAGGAGTCGTTTACGATACAACAACCGGAGCCGGTATTGAAGGTGCAACGGTATCTACTGACATTGGCGAATATTCTGCAACAACGGACTCAAGTGGTTCATATACACTATCGAATTTAGAATTCGGACAATACACACTCACTGTTTCTGCTTCCGGTTATGAACTTTCTTCGCAAATTATAACAGTAACTACAGAATCAACAATTACTGCTGATTTTTATATTGCTCCTGTTGTTTATATTCCCGGTATTGCTGCAGGATCCGGTCACAGCCTTTCACTTGATTCAGATGGTAATGTATGGGCATGGGGACTAAATGACAATGGACAACTTGGAAATGGAAATACTGAAAACAGCTATACATATGTAAATGTAAGTCAACTGGAAGATGTAATCTCCCTGGCTTGCGGGTCAAACCACAGCCTGACGCTGAAGTCAGATGGAACCATCTGGGCATGGGGTGATAATCGTTGGGGGCAATTAGGCGATGGGGTCGATGCTAACAGTGGTGTATATAACTATAAGGATTATGTTGTTCCAAATAAGACAAATTTAAATAATATGGTTGACATCGCCGCTAATGCAAATTATAGCATGTCTCTTGGATTAGATGGCACTGTGTGGGAGTGGGGATATATGCCGGCAATTGATGACGGCAGTATGCATTACTTTAATACGCCTGCACAGAAAAGTAACGTGGATAGTGTTCATGCTATTGATTGTGGAGATTTATTCAGCCTTGTATTGAAATCGGATGGGACGGTCTGGGCGTGGGGTTTTAACGATTACGGACAGTTGGGTAATGCTAAATATGATAACAGCATTGCCCCTGTCCTGGTAAGTAGTATAACAGATGTCCGTGATATAGCTTGCGGGATAAAGCATGGCCTTGCTTTAAAATCTGACGGAACTGTTTGGGCATGGGGATGGAATTATTATGGTCAACTTGGCAATGGGACTACCAATAATAGCAACACTCCCGTGCAGGTAACCGGACTAAGTAATATTGTGGCTGTTGCTGGGGGATATTATCACAGCCTTGCCCTGAAATCAGATGGAACAGTTTGGGCATGGGGGAATAATGAATACGGTCAACTGGGCAATGGAACTATCAACAATAGCAACACTCCCGTGCAGGTAACCGGACTAAGTGGTATTGCAGATGTTGCAGGCGGATATTATCACAGTCTTGCCATCAAGTCAGATGGGACAGTCTGGGCATGGGGGAGTAATGTATATGGTCAACTGGGCAATGGGACTACCATTGATAGTACTGCTCCCGTGCAGGTAAGTAATTTGGATTTGGACGGGATTGAAACCACATTCACAACACCCACCCCTGCCCCCACACCAAAAAGAAACGGCATTGTTTCAGGATTTGTATACAACGAAAATATAGATCCGTTGCAAGGAGTTATTGTAACGCTTGAAAAAAATGATTATTCAAACAGCACAGAAACGGATGAAAAAGGTCACTATGAATTTAACGAATTGACATCAGGTAAATACACACTCATCTTTATGAAATATGGCTATAAAACCCAGACCAACGAGATAATCCTAAGAGACTGGGAAATTTTGAAAGTTGACGGCGTTATTATGGAAAAGGCAACAAAGGGTATGATCTATGGATATGTAACGGATATTCATGGGGGATCAATAGAATCAGCCAGATTAAAACTGAAGGGTGTGAGAACAAAGGCAAGAAAAAACACCATTTCCGATCCAAACGGTTTTTTCAAATTTGATGATTTGGATGCCGATACCTACGTAATCCTTGCAAGAAAACCGCTTTATAAGAGGGCAAAAGAGATTGTTAAACTCAAAACGGAACAAGAAGCGGGGATAGATATTGAGATGAAAAAAATAAACAGGAGAAAAAGAGGATTGCAAATCGCAGATAACGAAAGTAGGGTGGATTAAGCGAAGCGAATCCACCAATTTCCTTTTTGGTCAGCCCCCGCAATAGTTGATGTTAAAGTAAAATCTTATGAATAAATTTCAAACCTGTATCCCGTGAAAGGTATTTATATGAAGTTAAAAAAAACACTTCTTGTACCACTGGGTGTCTTCCTGAGTATATTTATTACCTGTGCTTCATTTGCACAAGTAGACCCCTCAAACATCAATGCCATCCCTCTCCCCGTAGGCTCAGGGGCAAGGGCGATAGGTCAGGGGAGCGCATTTATCGCAGTAGCTGACGACGCCACGGCGGCATCATGGAATCCCGGTGCCTTAATACAGTTAGAAAAACCGGAACTCTCCGTAGTAGGTTCGTTTCTCTCAACCAGGCATGAGGATTTTGATACGGGTAGTGCCGGATGGTTGTCGCTCAGCGATGAAACGGTTTCGCGTGGCGATTTGAATTATGCGAGCGTTGCATATCCGTTCAGAGTTTTTGGCAAAAACATGGTCGCCGCATTGAATTATCAACAAATTTATGATTTTCACATGGATCTGAATCTTGATGCAGTAACGGTATCTCCGCTGTCGACGTTTAACCAAAAGATAAGTGTTGAATCGGAAGGGGGAGTAGGTGCGTTAACACCGGCGATATCTGTACTGGTTACCCCTAAAATGTCCCTTGGAGTGGCGGTAAATTTCTATACCGATGAGTTTTTTGGAAATAATGCATGGAAACAAAAGACGAAGGTAACGACGAGCGGGATCTTTGACGGCATGGACATCCCTACCATAACGGACAGTTTTGATACAACTTTTAAAAACTTCCAGGCAGTAAATGTAACAATAGGCGTGTTATATGATATATGGGAAAAAGAAGATAAGCTCCTTACCTTTGGTGCCGTGTATGATACCCCATATACGGCGGATGTAGACCGCATAACTTCCCGCTCTTCGCTGACTCCGTACAGCAGGGAGCATTTTGAAATAGATCAGCCCATGTCATTCGGCGCCGGGCTTGGTTTTCGTTACAATGACGCCCTGTCATTTTCTATGGATGTAACGTGGACGGATTGGTCGGTCTATAAGCAAAAGAGAGAGGAAGACGGACTGAAGACACGTCCGCTTGGCGGTGCACCTAGTGAAAGAGAGATAGATGATACTTATGCGGTGAGGTTCGGCACGGAGTATCTGATATTCGGGAAAAAGGTAATCGTACCCATCCGCGGCGGTCTTTTTTATGACCCACGTCCGTCATTGGATA
>CAZPUD010000182.1:0-8285 GCA_964589115.1 uncultured candidatus Brocadiaceae bacterium
TATCTAATGCAGGAGTTGCTTTTGCATTTTTACTGCATACCCTGGGATGGCATTTCTTCTACCATATGGAATCTGAAAGAGTTATGGCAGTAATCGGCTCTGTATTCTTTACCCTCATTGCCATTTTCACCTTAGCTATTCTTGAACGTAAACATAAAGGATTTACTGAAAACCGGATTGGATTCACCTACGCCCTTGCAGGGGCGCTTTCGATCTTATTTGTCTCCTGGAATCCTTACGGAAAAGCAGAAGTACTTTCCATGCTTAAAGGAGAAATTATTTCCATTCCGGACATCTATTTGTGGTCGATGTTCATTATTTATGGTATTATTTTTATCTTCTTAATCGGCTTTCACCGTAACTTTATCCTGGTATCATATGACATCGATATGGCAACCACCATTGGCAAAAAGGCAATTTTGTGGGATATCCTGCTCTACCTGATTATTGGTATTGTCATTTCATTTGGAGTAATGACTGTAGGTCCACTGGTTATATTCGGCTTCCTGTTAATACCGCCCTTTGCCGCCAGGATGGTTACCCGTGGTATTCTGCTCTTCTGTATCGTTTCTTCGGTTATCGGCATTTTTGCATCCCTTATAGGTTTTTATCTCTCATATGTTTTCGACCTTCCAACCGGTCCTACAGATGTAGCCCTCCTTTGCGCAATATGCGTAATCTTATACATAGGAAAAGTATTGATCAAACTTAAAAGATAAGTTGAATAATAACCATCAGCCGATATAATGAATCGATAAGGCATGGGATTTATGGTATTTCCATACCATTCTGTTAGTACGTATCCATAATTTAACGTACATGGAATTCAAAGTTTTAGAGTTGGTTTCTGGTTGGTTCAATCGTCCACGATTAAATCTAAACGTTTAGCATGTCTCATACGCCTGGAATAAACTAAAACGTACAGACACATGCTAAACGAATGGTTCAATCTGCAAGATTGAACCAACCTAGTCGCTGCCAGAGGCAGCCCAACTTGAGTATTAAATAGCAAAATTTTTTAAATATCGGTTTAAACCAAAGGAGAAGATAGTGAACAGTAGAAAGATTGTAGGCATAACAACTATTTGTAGTCTCACAACTGCAGCCATACTCAACTCAGCTTTATGTTTTTCACAGGAAAAAATGGTCACTGGAAATGAGAAGAGTAAATACAAAAAGGATGATTCAAAAGGCTATGTTAATATGGCTCATGAATTTTATAAACAGGGCAAGAGTTATGCCGAGTACAAACTTTTTGATGAGGCGATTGAGTTATTTGAGAAATCGCTGTCATTAAACCCGAATAACATTGACGCATATGAGAATTTGGCCCTTGCATACCTGCAGAATAATATGTACGACAAGGCAATTGAGGCATTTCAGAAGGTTTTGGAAGAGAAACCAAACGATGCTGAAATCTACTATAATATAGGTACTGCATATTTTGACAAAAATCAATTCGAGAAAGCCATAGAAACATTTAATAAAACATTAAAAATTGATCCTGAACACCGGTCTGCTTATTCCC
Source organism: uncultured candidatus Brocadiaceae bacterium (assembly GCA_964589115.1). GTDB lineage: Bacteria > Planctomycetota > Brocadiia > Brocadiales > Brocadiaceae > JBDIVL01. Next base: position 1,529 of record CAZPUD010000182.1, read on the forward strand.
TCATTGGAATTACCTACATGAAAATTGGCAAATATGATGATGCAATTACGGCGTTAAAGAAGCGTATAGAATTAGATCCCGAACTGCCTATAGCACACTCTAATTTAGGTATCGTTTACTCCATGAAGGGAATGAATAATGAGGCACTGGCAGAGTACAGGAAGGCATTAAAAACCAACCCTATGCATGAAAATACATTATATAATATGGGTGTTCTCTATGAGAAAACAGGCAATGTTGATGAAGCCATCCGGTATTATCAGAAAACGGTTGAAGTTAATTCAAGTAATCCTGATGCTCAATACCATCTGGGCAAGAGCTATATGAAGAAAAAAGAATATGATGATGCAATAGAGGCCTTCCAGGTAGCTGTAATGTCAGATCCCAATAAGATAGAAATTTACCATGAGATTGGCGATGCCTACAAAGCAAAAGGCATGAATGAAGAAGCAAAAGGTTATTTCTCTTTATATGAGAAACGATCAAAGGCAGGTAAAGAGAAATAGAAGACGGTGTAGCATCTCAGTTCACCATAGCGTGGCGAAACCGCAACCAAATTCGAAATACGAATATCGAAATAGGAAACAATTTCAAATGACAAAAAACTCAATGTTCCAAACCTTACGTAAGCCTCATCGAGTAAATGCCTTATGGCTATGCATTTTGAAAAACGAGCATTAAAAACAAGAAGTTGATGGATAGTAGTATAAAGAAAATTTTTGCGAAAACCTGAACCTGTCCTAAAACATCTCTGTCAGTTTTTTCGATATAAGGGTAAGGTTTTTGTCCCTGGTTAAGTATTCAACCTCGTTTGGATGTACTCCCAGATCGGTAAGGATCTTCTTTATCTTCTTCCATTCAGATTCCCTCTTTTTCTCACTTGTCTCTAAATACATATTTGAGACAAGTTCGCCTAATTTTTGTATAAGGCGAAGGTCTTTATTATCATAAAAGTTCCTTATAACCTTACGTTGGTATGGGGTGTATCCCTTTCCAGCCTTCTCATTATGATCCATGCAATTCCTCCGTTTATTTTGTTTCTTTTGAATGATATTTTAATATAATATGCGGGTAATTGCTATTTTTATAATATAAAGGTTTTTAAAGGGACGGATGTTATTATGTTAAAAGAAAAAATTGGATTTATTGGTGGTGGAAAGATGGGAGAAGCCTTGTGTAAAGGTATAATAAAAGCCGGCCTCAGCACTGCTGATGATATCATGATGAGTGATGTCGTTGTAGAACGATGTAAATATTTAAATCAGGAAATAGGTGTAAAGACAACTCAAAATAATAAAAATATCGCTTCCTTTGCCGGTATTATTATAATTGCAGTGAAACCGCAAATGATAAGTGAAGTACTCAATAATATAAAAAATGACATTGCCGACCGTCACCTGATCGTATCAATTGCAGCAGGTATACCGATAAAATTTATAGAATCAAGATTACCGCCAGGTGCCCGAATCGTACGTGTAATGCCTAACACCCCATGCCTTGTATCTGCCTCCGCAACTGCCTATGCATTAAACAAATATGCTACAAATACAGACAGCCAGTTAGTATCTCATATATTTAGCGCTGTCGGGAAGGCATTCCAACTGGATGAAAAATATCTGGATGCTGTGACAGGTCTAAGCGGAAGCGGTCCTGCATATGTATACATGTTTATCGAGGCATTATCGGATGGAGGCGTTAAGATGGGTTTGCCAAGAGACGTATCTACCGTCCTTGCAGCACAAACCGTTCTCGGTGCAGCAAAGATGGTGCTTGAAACAGGGCAGCACCCTGCACAGTTAAAAGATGCAGTAACCTCACCCGGCGGTACAACAATTGAAGGAATAAGTAAATTGGAGGAAGGTGGACTAAGGTCCACGCTGATAAACGCAGTTGAGGCAGCTTCGTTAAAGTCGAAGAAATTGGGTGAGTTGTTGTAAAACCACAATGATCGGATTAAGTATTTACCGGAAATAATTTTGACGTTTTTCTGGTTGGTTCAATCTTGTAGATTGAACCATGTGTTTAGCATGGGCATGTACGTCCCGGTTTTCTCCAGACGTATGAAACATGCCAAACGTTTCGGTTCAATCGTGGACGATTGAACCAACTCTGAAACAGACATATAGATTATCAAATTCCATATATTATGTCTTTCTTCGTGTTCTTCGTGCCCTTCGTGGTTAAAATCTTTTTAGTTTAAGTATATATCCATGATCAAAATCGGCACATCAGGTTTTTCATTTCCGGACTGGATCGGTACAATCTACCCTTCCAATATAAAGAAAGGAGACATGCTTCCTTATTACGAAAAAAGACTCGGTTTCACAATAACCGAGATAAACTCTACCTATTATACCATACCATCACAAAAGTCATTTACCGGCATGATGAGAAAGACCTCTAAAGATTTCGAGTTTACCGTAAAGGCCCACAAATCATTAACGCACGAAATAAAAGATAAAGTCACTGGAAAACTCATCGATAATAAAGACTCTTTCAAACGATTCATCTATTCCATAGATCCCTTAAAAAAGGAGAACAGGTTAACGGCTGTATTGGCACAGTTCCCTTATAGTTTTCATACAACAAAGGAAAATTACGACTATATCAAGGCCTTCAAGGATAATCTGTGCGATATCCCCTTCGTGGTAGAGTTTAGAAATGCCAACTGGCACAATGAAAAAAGCACAATATTTCTCAAACAGAACAATATTGGATATTGTGTTGTGGATGAACCAAAATTCAAAAGCCTCATGCCTTATAACCCTACCGCAACAACCGATCTCGGCTACTTCAGATTCCACGGCAGAAACCCTCACTGGTTTCGGGCATCGGTCTCTGAAAGATATGATTACCTTTACACCAAAGAAGAATTACAATCTTTTGTGCCTGATATAAAAAGAATAAACGGTTCCGTACAGAAGACCATCGTTATGTTTAATAATTGCCATACCGGAAAATCTGTTATAAATGCAAAAGAAATGATGGAGATGCTGGGGTAGATTTTTGCTTGACTATATAAATCGTTAATGTATATTGCTTTTCTTAAATATCACTTGGTCTGAAATTCCCATGAAAGGATATAATATGGCTACACAAAATCCAACCGTTGCAGGGATTGACCTGGGAACTTCTTTTTCAGCTATTGCATACATCAACGAAAAGACAAACACAGCAGAGATCATACCTGGTCCTGAACAAAACCGTATAACCCCTTCTGTCGTACTCTTTGAAGACAACGATACGGTTATCGTCGGTGAAATTGCAAAACAGAACGCAGTGGCTGAGCCAGGCAAGGTCGTAGAATTTGTCAAGAGGCAGATGGGCAAGCCGAAAAAAGACAAAAGAGATGAGAATGGTAATGTTATAACGCAGGGCTGGTGTTTTGAGTCGGGTGGTAAGGCATACAGTGCCCAGGAAATATCCGCCTTTATCTTAAAAAAACTGAAAAACGATGCAGAATCGCGACTCGGCATAACCCTTACCGATGCAGTAATTACCTGCCCGGCGTACTTTGGTGATCCTGAAAGGGCAGCAACAAAAGAAGCCGGCATTATTGCAGGCTTTAACGTGTTAGCGATTATAGATGAGCCTGTAGCAGCGGCACTTTCTTATGGACTGGACAAAACGGGAAAAGACCAGAAGGTTTTTGTATTTGACCTTGGAGGCGGGACCTTCGATGTAGTGATCCTCGAAATTAAAGGTGGCAAAATCACTGAGATTACTATTAATGGAGATCACCAGCTTGGCGGTAAAGATTGGGACGATGAAATAATCAAGTACGTGTCCGGGATGTTCCGGGAAAAATACGGTACCAATCCAGCGGATGATTCGTCCTCATATCAGGACTTACAGTTAAAAGCCATCAAGGCAAAGGAAGAACTCTCAAAACGCGAAAAGACAAAAATACTCTGTGTCCATGCAGGGAATACACTTGTAGTTGAATTGACCAGAGATACCTTCGAAAAAATTTCAAAACCGCTTGTCAACAGATGCAAAGTGTTGTGTGAAATAGCTATTGATGAGGCAAAAATGACATGGAATGATATTGATACGGTGTTATTGGCCGGAGGCTCAACAAGAATGCCAATGATCAGAAAATTGGTAAGTGAAATCAGCGGCAAAACACCTTGCGAAGATACAAACCCGGATGAGTGTGTAGCCCTTGGTGCAGCATGGTATGGGGCTATGTTGAGTGCTCAACGGGGCACTGTGCCGGAAGAAATAACAAAAAAGCTGTCCTCTGTTCAAATGCAGAAAGTAAGCTCACACAACCTTGGTGTTATTGCTTTAACTCCTGATGATATAGAGAGGAATTTCCTGATGATACCGAGGTTTACACCACTGCCTGCCGAGACAAAAGACAACTTCCGCACGGTGGCCGATAACCAGGACTCAATCCTGATCAGGGTTATGGAAGGCGGCATTATGGGAACTGACGGTACCTGTGATCCGGCAGATTGTACTATGATCGCAAAGGGTACAATCAGGAATATTCCCCCTTCTCCCATGGGCAGTTTAGTTGAATTGACCTACCGGTATAATGACACCGGTATCTTAGAAGTATATGGAATACATGTCTTGTCAGGCAAAGAGGTAAAAATAGCCGTAGAACATACAGGAGGATTAACCGGCCAGGAGCTAAAAGAGGCAAGCGCAGGGATGCAAAAGGTTAGTGTGACTGGATGATTTTGACGGCTCCGTGATTATTCTTCATAAGCAATTCATAAATTTGTCCTTATGTGGAGTAGTGGAGTAATGGAGTAATGAAGTTTCTTCCACAACAATACTCCATCACTCCATTTCTTTATAATCAAAAATTTTCGGTTGTGATTACAATGCACTAGAGAATACCTGATATGCCAGTTTCTTTCAACCCCGATTCATATTTTCATACCGGTGAATGGAAGGATGCAGTTGATCCTTCCAGAAATCACTATGAGCGCCTGGGTTTAAAATTTGGTGACAACTATTCTGCTGCTGATTGTAAGGAATCATTCCAGCTAAGATATAACTGGTGGCGGGAGGTAAATAAGCGATACAGCACCAATACTGCCAATACAAAAACTAAGGACACCGGCCCGGCCTCCAGGGAAGCCATGGAGAGATTGCACACTGCGTATACTACGCTCAGCGATCCGGTAAAAAAAGCATCGTACGATAAACTACTAAAAGACGAAAGGGACAAGAAGTGCATAAAAGAGTTTCTTAAAATGATAAATATTGTCCTGTCGGATGGGGTATTATCACAGGAAGGTGAAAGGATTCTCATCAATTGCGCCGATACCCTTGGAATTAGCAGAGCCAATGCCTTAAATATTATATCTTCGGAAATGAGAAGGACCGGCGCAACCTATAAGGCTGAAAGCCCTGATATAAAAGGCGGGGAAACATTTACCGATTACTATAAAATTCTGGAAGTAAATCCTACGGCTTCAAGTGATGAAATAGAAAATGCCTATAAGAAACGATATTTTATTTGGGAAAATCTGAGTAAAAATTACAAATTTAAAAACGAGGCAGAGCAAAAAAAGAAACAATTGCAGGATGCCGTAAACACATTACTCGACCAAAAGAGAAGAAAGATTTACGATCAACGGTTAAAAGAACTGTTTGCTGCACCTGTACGGATACGCAGTCAACGGAAAAATATATACATAATTACGGCATCCGGATTAGGATTGTTGTTTGTCGCAATATCCGTGGTGCTCATAATAATGCGATCAAGTCAGCCTAAAATTTCTAAGCCATCCTCAGTAATTTCTCAACATAATGATCAGGGAAAAAAAGATATATCTGTGATAAAGAAAGCCTCCAGCAGTGGTTGGATGGGGGTCGGCATCCAGGATATGACTCCTGAACTTGCAGAAGCATTTAACGTAACGGTAACAGAGGGTGCCGTCGTATGCGAAATAGAGGAAAACTCCCCCGCAAAAGAATCGGGCCTCGAATATGGTGATATTATTGTAGAATACGACGGTAAACCTGTTAAACACGGCAATCATCTCCTATATATCGTTACACGAACTGAGACAGGCAGTACAATAAAGATTAAAATGCTGAGGAACAGTGAAGAGAAGGAACTATATGTTAAGATATGTGAGCAACCGCCGTATAAGCCAGTTCACGATCCGGCAACAATACCATACGAAAACGATATAGGACTAACCGTACAGAATATCACAAAGGATATAGCCCGGAAAACCGGTATTAAAGAAATGAGTGGAGTAATCGTTTCTGATGTGCATAGCGGAAGCCGGGCTGCCAGGTCAGGCATAAGGAAGGGAGACATAATCAACGAAGTAGGCCGGGAAGAGGTCAAGAATGTAGCAGGGTTACGATTAACATTCAGCAAGTTAGACATGAATAAGGCAATGCGTATACACATCAAACGTGAAGCAATTTATTTTTACATGATCATCGGAGAGTAAGAGATAGCAGGCAGGTACCTTCTTTGGCAGCAACCATGGTTGGTCTCATGGTTGGTTCAATCTTGTAGATTGAACCATTCGTTTAGCATTGGCCTCTGCGTTTTGGTTTATTCCAGGCATATGAAACATGCCAAACGTTTCGGTTCAATCGTGGACGATTGAACCAACTCTGAAGCAGGCATCTTATCACCTGTATTCACAAACAACTCTTGGTTGGTTCAATCTTGTAGATTGAACCATACGTTTAGCATTGGCCTGTACGTTTTGGTTTACTTCAGGCATATGAAACATGCTAAACGTTTCGGTTCAATCGTGGACGATTGAAC
>CAZPUD010000183.1:0-8277 GCA_964589115.1 uncultured candidatus Brocadiaceae bacterium
GCAATGACAGATACTATATAATCTATTATTAATAATTATGTTGACAGTGTACTACAGACCGGGTGGCACGGACAAACCCTGTTTGTACGTGTTGTTTTAATACATATGGGTGTGGAATATACCACACTGACAAACAAAGTTTGTCAGTGCCACCCCATTGAGGTTTTGGGATGACTTCTAAATAAGGAGTACATGTACAAGCAAAAGTTCCGTACCAACTTCTGCCTTTACCTGAATCCCTGGCTCTTCTACAACTTTTACAGCTCCAAGGGGAGGAATGAAATGCCTGTTTACTTCTATGGTTCCACCCTCAAGTACATAGAGATAAATTCCCCAATTATCTTTCATCTGAAAATTTATAGACTGGTCAGCCTGAAGGAAGGAAGAATAAACCTCTGCATCGGAGTGTATCGTAAGGGCATCCCTGTGTGCATTTGAGACAAGGGGAAGAAACCGATTTGTCCGTTCTGTAAGCTCCACCCTCTTTTGTGCCACCGATGGCTCTAAATCCGGTTCTGATGGAAAGAACCACATCTGGATAAACCGCATAGGTTCATCAGGGCGATTATTGATCTCAGAGTGATACATCCCCCTTCCAACGGTTGTATGCTGCACCCAACCCTTTTTCAGGATTCCTCCCTTTCCGCGCTCATCTTCATGACGGAACTCACCACCGGCACAATATGTAACAACCTCTACCTCCCGGTGGTAATGAAGTGGCCATACAGCGCCCGGAGTGAGAGTATCATCGTTAAAAACCCTTAAGGTGCCGAACTGTGAATAAGCAGGATCGTAGTATTCATCAAAAGAAAAGTGCCACCGTCCGCGGAATGTACCATCCTGAATTTCGCCACTTGCCTGGAAAATATCTTCCGGTCTTCTTATGGTAATCATCTTTTCCTCCTTAATTTAAAGATTAAGGATATTCATTCCTGATACAGGGTCAAGCTCTCTTACCGCATTTATTCCGGATAATTCAAGGATCACCGCCTCAAGCACGAGAAATGTCTCTGATTTTTCCCTCAGGCACCCCATCTTTACACTATCATGTTTGCCAAATGCGGCATGAAAATGTACTTTAGGCTCTTTATTCTGATAAAATATCGTGCCAAAACCTACAACTTCATGACTTTCTCCAAGTTCTCTCCAGACCGGAGTAGGCGGAAGCACATCCTTTTCAGGGCCTACAACGATTTTCCCTTCGCGCATGCCGCCCACCAGATAAAACGCAGCGGCACTTATGCCCTCTTTTTTTACGATACTGCATAAATTTCCGAGTACATCTTCTCTATCCTCAAACCTCGCGACAACAACTCTTCCTACCTTACCGACCTGGTACTTCATTCAAACAACCCCTCCTTAAAATTTTTTATAAATGAAAAGTAACTATTTAGTTTTTTGAAAACTCCAGCAAGATCAACGCTTTTCAGTTATTCCGAAGGAGTGAAGCATTTGCATGATGCATAAAGATACGCTTTACTCTGGCACCTGGCAAATGCTTCGCCCCTACTTTAAAACGCATTACCCTTCAAACCCGGAGACAGGTCCCCTTGTACGTTTGGCCTCACTGCGGCGACGTTTGGCTTCCAATCTTCTCTTCCTGGATGCAAGTGTAGGCCTGGTTTTACCGCGGCGTTTTGGTACTTCTGTGGCCCTGCGGATCAATCCGATCAGGCGATTCATCGCATCCAGACGATTTTGTTTCTGTGTACGGAACCGCCTGGCCTCTATAATAAGCAGTCCCTCTTCAGTAATTCGTTTGCCGGCCAAACGGATCAAACGTTCACGAACATCATTTGGCAAGGAAGAGGATTTCGCTGCATCAAAACGGAGCTGCACAGCCGTAGCTACTTTATTGACATTCTGTCCGCCCGGTCCCGAGGAACGAATAAATTCCTCGTGAATTTCGTTTTCATCTATCGATATATTACGGGTAATCCGTATCATATTTCCACCTTTGGACTTTATCACCGTTTCGCATAAATTTCCTGCAATCACTCAAAATCCTGAAAAATTCATCTATACAAGCGCTTCTCTTGTTATCGCTTCGGCTGTATTAAACATGGCCTTGAGGCCATCCGGTGATCTGGTCTCAACATAAAATCTTACTTTTGGTTCTGTGCCTGAGGGCCTTATCAAAAACCATGAGTTGTCATCAAGCACGACCTTTATCCCGTCTACAGTTATCACGGATTTGATATTTTTCACACTCCCATCAACTGTTATGGCATTTCCTACAGAAAGCTTGTTTTTAAGGCCTGAGAGTTTTTTCACAAGAAGTTCACCGGCCAGGGAGCGATCGACTTCTATTCCAGCCTTCTCAGGGAAATATGCTCCAAACTTTTCCTCCAGTTCCTGCAGGTATGTACCGATGTTCTTACCCAACACGGACATCATTTCTATTGCAAGCAAAAGCCCGAACATCGCATCCTTCTCAAGGGTATTATTATAGCCTGATATTCCATCGCTCTCCTCGTACGATACTATTGCCCGCTCTTTTGTATCAGGCAGCATATATGGCCTGAAGTTTTTGAAACCAACTGCCGTTTCCTTTACCGGGATGCCCAGCTTTTCGGCAATTGCATTCCCGAAATTACTTGTGGCAACAGTCTTTGCCAATACGCCTGAAATATTCTTGTATTCATGCAAAAAATGCAGGGCCATAGCCCCGAAATGGTTCATGCTAATATCTCTTGCCCCATCGGTAAGTCTTATCCTGTCACCATCGGGATCCATAATTACACCTAATTTAAACCTGCACGTACTACTTTCAAGGTGATCCATTACTGCCCTTAAATTCTTCTCCGATGGTTCCGGTGCTACCCCTCCAAATAAATAATCGTCTTCTGTTCTTAAACATTGTATCTTTGGATTTTCCCCAAGAAGCATTTTCGGTCTTTTTCTGGTGGCACCATGAATATGGTCGATGCAAATAAGGCAATCCTCTTCCTTTATAAAGTGACGTATCCTTTCAAGGTCCAGAGTCCCGCGTCTTTTTAGAAAATCCTCATAAAGTTTTACCGTATTTATCCTATCAAAACCCTCCGGCTTTACATCCCCGATAATTACCCTCTCACCCATTAGCCTGTTTGCTTTTTTCTCGATAACCTCTGTTATACCCTTACCTGCTGGACCGCCGTCAGATGGATTGAATTTGAACCCTGAATAATTTGCCGGGTTGTGTGACGGGGTAAGGTTTACAGAACATGCTGCGTTGAGCATGATAACGGCAGCAGAGATTTCCGGTGTAGTGGCCTCTCCTGCATAATAAACTCTTATTCCCTCTTTCAAAAGTAATCCCATAACAGAAGAAGAAAATTGAGGTCCTAAAAATCTATTATCGTGTCCTACAATAACACCGCGTTTCTTAATATCATTGAAATCATCTGTACCCATTAATTCCATCAGTTCAGGCTCACCGGATTTAAACATTTCTATAAGGGCACATGTTACAATACGTACATTATTGAAGGTAAAATCAGTACCAAGTTCACCCCTCCAGCCGGAAGTACCAAAAACTATTTCGGCAGGTGCAGTATTTTCCCTTGCAAATCTTTCTATTACTTTGAGAAAGCCAGCGTTACGTTTTACATCCGAGAGGATATATTTCCAACATTCTGCTGCACTTTTGAAATTATCTATTTTCATACATCCTCCATGTTAACTGTGTTCATTTTTCATCATCAGATTCAAAGCGGTAAATTTTACCATCAAAAGATAAAATATAAAGTTCATTTTCTGTATCTATTCCAAATGACGAAATGGCAAGACTGCTCTCCGATAATAAATTATTAACCGGACGGCTGGAGCCGTCATATTTTAATGACCAAATTCGCCCTGATATAAAATCACCATATATGTACAAGCCCGTTAATTCAGGGACCCTTTTGCCGCGATAAACAAAACCACCGGTAATAGATTCACCCTGACTGTGATCATACTCCCAAATTGGGAGTTCTAAACCAGTGGTATCACATCCTGAAGGTGGTTTAAAACAGTGAAGACCTTCCATAATATTCCATCCGTAATTTTTTCTCTTTTCAACAATATCTATTTCCTCATAACGCTCCTGTCCCACATCCGCAACCCAAAGCCATCCGGTCTCCGGGTCAAAGCTGAACCGCCATGGATTGCGCAGTCCGTAGGTGTAAATCTCTTCTCTGAATCCTGAGGTATTTCCGGCAAAAGGATTATCAGGGGGAATCCCGTAAGTATTTGAACCTGATGGATTATCTACATCTATTCTCAGAATCTTACCAAGCAGCGTCTTAAGGCTTTGCCCGTTCTCAAAAGGATCACCTGCCCAACCTCCATCGCCGGTTCCAATATATAAAAAACCATCCGGCCCAAAGAGGGTCTGTCCACCATTGTGGTTACTAAAGGGCTGGGGAATTGCAGTATTATAAATTCACTCTCTCTATCAGCAGAATTAAGATTTGCTTGGTCAACGCTGTATCGGGCAATAACGGTGCGTTTTGGATCGGCCGCTGTGTAATTGACGTAAAAAAATCCATTGTTTTTAAAATCAGGATGAAACGCCAAGCCCAGTAACCCCTCCTCAGCACCGCGATCATTTACCTTATCACGAATGTCCAAAAACACCCTTTTTCTTTTGACCTGTGGGTCATTTTCAAAAACATAGATAATTCCACGCTGCTCGAGTACAAATAACCGGTCTGTCCCGTCTTTCGGATCCTGTAAATCTGTAGGATTTTTAAAGCTCAAATTAGGAAAAGCTACTTTGATTTTGACCTGAGCATATAAACTACATGGTGATAAACATATGGAAAATGCAGTTATCAGAATGAGAAAATATTTCATAGCAATTTTTCCTCGTACTTTATATGGAATATTCTAAATAATTTATAAAAGTAGGTTTTGTGGTAAAAGAACATTTTTTAACACCACGAAGGGCACGAAGAAAACAATTACTTTTCTACATCAGATTTAAAGCGATAAATATTCCCATCAAAAGCTAAGATATAGAGCTCATTTTTCTTATCGATTCCAAATGATGAAATAGCAAGACCAGTCTCCAGCAGCAAATTGTTAACCGGCTCGTTGACGCCGTCATATTTTAATGACCAAATTCGCCCTGATATAAAATCACCATATATATACAAACCTGTTAATTCAGGGGCCCTTTTACCGTAATAAACAAAGCCGCCGGTAACAGATTCACCCTGACCGTGATCATATTCCCAAATTGGAAGTTCTAAACCAGTGGTATCGCATCCGGAAGATGGATTAAAGCAGTGAAGACCCTCCATAATATTCCACCCGTAATTTTTCCCCTTTTCAATGATATCTATCTCCTCATAGCTGTTATCTCCGACGTCGCCTGCCCAGAGCCGTCCGGTTTCCGGATCAAAGCTGAATCGCCATGGATTACGCAGCCCGTAGGCATAAATCTCCTCTCTGAATCCTGATGTATTTCCCGCAAAAGGATTATCTGAGGGAATCCCGTAGGTATTCAAATCTGATGGATTATCTACGTCTATTCTCAGAATCTTACCGAGCACTGTTTCAAGGCTTTGCCCGTTCCCCAGATGATCGCCGCCTGCTCCTCCGTCGCCCGTTGCAATATAAAGTAAACCATCCGGACCAAAAGCAATTTGTCCGCCGTTATGAAAAACAAAAGGCTGGGAAAATTGCAGTATTATAAACTCACTCCTTTTGTTTGCAGAATTAGGATTTGACCTGCGAACGTTGTAGCGGGCAATAACCGTTCGCCTTGGATTACCGGCAGTATAATTTACATAAAAAAATCCATTTTTTTTAAAATCAGGATGGAACGCCAGACCCAACAGCCCTTCCTCAAAACCTTCGTTATTAACCCGGTCGCGGATATCTAAAAACTTTTTTTTCTTTTTAACGCGAGGATTATTTTCAAATACATAAATAATCCCCCGCTGCTCAAGAACAAACAGTCTGTTCGTTCCATCTCCCGGATGTTGTAAATCTGTAGGGTTCTTGAAACTTAACCTGGGAAAGGCCTTTTCAATTTGGATCTGAGCAAATGAATCACCGGAGGCAAGACAAAGGCAAGTGATAATTATAAGAATCTGAAAATATCTCATGGCAGCAACCTCACTTTCTTCTTATAATAGGAAGATGACAAACGTTTATCTTGAGAATTCAGGAGAGATTGATATTAGGATAATATAGAACTCCGGTGAATTTCAACTACTATTTCCGGTTAGAATATTCCTATGCTCTTAGGAGTACATTGTTCAGTCAAGGGCGGCATACATAACGCCTTTTATGAAGCTGCATCCCTCGGTATAGATACATTTCAGATCTTTACCAGGAACCAAAGGCAATGGGAAGATAAAGGCCTTGATACGGAGAAGAAGTTACTGTTTCTGAGTAAGAGGAAAAATGCAGGTATTAAAATAATATTTTCCCACGCCTCTTATCTTATCAACCTGGCAAGCAGTGATAATATCATATGGGAGCGCTCGGTAAAGGCCCTAATTGACGAGGTTCAGAGGTGTGATGATCTGGGACTTCAGTTTACAGTTGTGCATCCCGGTTCAGCAAAAAACAACACTGAGCAAAAAGGGATTAAAAACACAATTAAGGCACTAAAAGCCGTACTCTCTGCAACAAAAAACTCAACAGGAAAAATCCTTCTGGAGAATACCGCCGGTCAGGGCTCCAGTATTGGTTACCGGTTTGAGCATCTAAGACAGATTATGGATGGCACCTGTTCTGCACGTGTTGGTGTTTGCTTCGATACCTGTCATGCCTTTGCTGCCGGATACGATATAAAAACGACAAAGGGATTCGAAAAGGTGATGAAAGAATTGCACAGCATTATAGGAGTAAACAATCTCTATGTTATTCATATAAATGACTCAAAGGGTGATCTGGGCAGCAACCTCGACCGCCACGAGCATATTGGAAAAGGCAAAATAGGGCTTAAACCTTTTATTTATATTATGAATGCTTATCAGCATATACCAAAAGTAATTGAAACTCCTAAGGAAGGTGATATGGATGCTGTTAATTTAAGAGTTTTAAGAGAATCTATATACCGACAAAATTTTGTCGATGTTAAGGCGTGAAGCCCCTAAAATCTATTTGACTGATAAAATACCCTTTTTGTTTGCAGTAATGATGTGCCGGGGTATAATGGTTTTTTTTAAATTCAATTAACATATATCTAAGTTGTATTAAACTATTCCAGAAAGGAGTATTTTAGTTTTATGGCTGCAAAATTAATCAAAGGAACCGAGATCGGTGAGCAGATTCTTCAGGAAATTACAGCAGAGGTGGCGCAGATTAAAGAAAAATATAAAGTAGTACCGGGACTTGTGACTATTCTGGTAGGCAGTAACCCCGCTTCCATATCCTATGTTACTTTAAAGATCAAAACCGCCCATAGATTAGGGTTTAAAGAGGTACAGGATAATCAACCGGTTGATATTTCAGAAAAAGACCTTCTAGCGCTTATCGATAAATACAACAGGGATGAATCCATCCATGGTATTCTTGTCCAGCTTCCCCTCCCAAAACATATTAATGAGAAAAAGGTAATTAATGCCATTGACCCTGATAAGGATGTCGACGGCTTCCATCCCGTAAATGTCGGACGCCTTATGATCGGCGGTGATGAAGTAAAATTCCCACCTTGTACGCCTGCAGGCATTCAGGAGTTGATAGTACGTTCCGGAATTGAGGTATGCGGGGCAGAGGCGGTTGTCGTTGGACGCTCAAATATTGTCGGAAAGCCGATCGCCAATATGTTGGTACAGAAAGGAAGAGGGGCTGATGCAACGGTGACTATTGTCCATACCCGCACCAGAAATTTAGCAGAACACTGTAAGCGTGCAGATATCTTAATCGTTGCTGCCGGTGTTCCCGATCTTGTAAAACCTGAGTGGATCAAGCCGGGTGCATGTGTAATCGACGTGGGTGTTAACAGGGTGGGTGAGAAGCCCAGTAAAGACGATCCTAAAAAGATGGTTCCCATTTTGAAAGGCGACGTTGATTTTGATGCAGCCAAGGAGATTGCCGGATACATCACACCTGTTCCCGGAGGTGTTGGCCCCATGACCATTACCATGCTTATGAGGAATACTCTAAGGTCGCTGAAATTTAAGCTGGGGATATAAAAAATTTTAAATTAGGCTGCCTTTGGCAGCGACTAAGGTTGGTTCAATCTTGTAGATTGAACCATTCGTTTAGCATTGGCCTGTACGTTTTGGTTTATTCCAGGCATATGAAACATGCTAAACGTTTCGGTTCAATCGTGGACGATTGAACCAACTC
>CAZPUD010000184.1:0-8243 GCA_964589115.1 uncultured candidatus Brocadiaceae bacterium
CAAGATTCCATGCAGATTCATTTACATCCCCATCTATGCTCATGCTGCTTGTCACCTTTTTAGCAGAAACAGACGACGTTGAAGAGGGTGTTGGGGTGGGTGTCGGACTTGGAGTAGGTGAGAAAGCAGGGGAAGGTGTTGCGGTACTGCCAGCGGTATCATCAGACAAGTACAGGTCGCCAAACGCCGAGGTGTTGAGATAATTATTACTTGTCCCAACCCACACAAGCTGGCCTTCTCTATCACCACCATTATCGTCATCGTTACTGCCAACATCAAAACCAATGGTTACATTCGAGCTGGGCGTAATTCCAAGATTACTCCAGGGAATGGCTAGCTCAACGCTGTACCCCCCTGTCGTGGAAGCCCAGCCATGCAGTACCCCGTTACTCTTACCATTCTTTTCCCAGATCGAACTAGTGTTATAACCCTTGATAAACTGTCGGTCATAGCTGTCATAGCTCGTACCATGGTTATGATCTGCATCTATGTAGATCTCTATGGAATCATCCTGATAAGCATTTGATGAATCACTGTGCAGATTACTGTCATTGACCTTAACCCCTACATAGAGATATGTATCATCCCATAATACACCATATTTTACTGTATTATCTGAACTGCCAATGGTCGTCTTGCTTACGGTATTTGCAATATTCCATACGGATTCATTTACCTTTCCGTCCACACTTATGTTGTTTAATGCCCTTTTAGCAGTAACAGGTGTAGTGAAGGTAATTTCATCCCCATATTTGGTTCCATCACTGTTCTTAGCGACTGCCCTATAGTAATAAGTGTTCCCGGATGATAATCCGCTTATATTCACGCTAACTGTTTTATTACTTGATCCACTTATTGTAGTTGTTGATGTTGTATTACTATAGGACCCGCTTTTAGTTCCATATTCAAACCGTACTTTCGTAGATAATCCAACGGGATTTACAGTGCAATTTAAGGTAGCTGATGTTGATGTAACATTTGTTGCCGGCTCAGTTATTACCATAGTTCCTGATGTTACGGTAATTGTATCAGAACCTGTATTATTTGCCTTATCTGTTACCTTTACCGTAATGACATTCTCCCCTTTTGCCAGGGTTATGCCGGTAATTGACCAGCTTGTCGTCCCGCTAGCCGTGCCGCTGCCCCCCTTATCGTTACTCCATGTAACACTGGAAATACCGGAACTATCAGAGGCGGTACCGCTCAAATCCAATGTGGTTTTCCTTGTTGCATAGTTATCCTCAGAAGTTGGTGAACTAATCGATACGGTTGGTGGGGTACTGTCTGTGTTAGCCGCTGAAATATATAGAACAGCATCGCCACTAAACGGAGCTGTGAAAGAATGATTTCCACCACTCGCGGTAATTGATCCTTTAGATGCAACAGTACCATTGCCCGGATTGAACCACTCGTAGTTGTATTTACCTGAAGTGAGGTTTACAGTAAATGAAGTGCTTGATGACGGCTGATATACAAGATATTTAGAACCGGGCTTAGCCAAACAATAAGTAGTTGAGGCTAAGTCATTCCGTGGAACCATATCTGTGACATCCATTTTCCCGGCATACGTAAGTGTATGTCCCATTGCCCATCTGGCACCTTCCCTTGTTGAATTTGAATCAAGGTAATCCATGTAAATGGGATTAAGCCCGCGTAAAAAACTCTTCCAAACCCAAACCCTATCTCCACCGACTCCCCATATATGATCGGTGTCGATTATGATTACCTTTTTGCCGTCTGCTGCCGGCGGATTACTTGAATAGCCTCCTGTTCCATTGGGAGAAACCCATTCGGCATCGCTGGCAAATATCGCAGTATTATCTACCTCTTTCACAGGATATCCGACCGTCATTCCGACCACATGCTGTTTTGTTTTTGTCTTCTGATACTCTTTGACAACGTTAATCATATGATACTGCCAATCTTTTGAAACGCCGGTCTCGTTAGCAATTTCGTAAATTACATTATCAAGATCGTTAACCGTATCCATGACTTTTTTCACATACGCTTCCTGCAGCTTCAGGATGGTGGAATTCTGAAGTGTATGGAATTCAAGCCCTAATCCATCGTTATTAAGGTCTGCATTAATCCCGTTGATATTATTATCCTTGTGAAATGGATGACCTTTCCAGGGACCTGCGTTTTCTGTACTCCAGTCATCAAAAAACATTACAGACACATACATTCCCCTGTCTCCTGCAGCAATTGCCCTTGATCGTAACCGGTCGAAGTACGTCTGATTAAACTTATTCAGATCAAACTTTGGTTTACCGTCCCGTGCATTGGTAGCACCGGTGCGGGGCCATGGATGCGGGGAGATAGTTGCGTTTGTATCTGCGTCCCACGCGTGTTCAACGATCCATAGACGGATGAAGTTATGATTGTACTTCGAGAGAAGGTTTAAATAGTCGTCAAAAGACCGTGATATAAAGCCATAGCCGTTTATATCCTGAAGATTGTTCCATGTATGAGAACCGGTAAGGTATACGGACTTTCCATTGTTGTCTGTAAAGTAACGGGGATTGCTTGTGCTGACACATAATGGACCCGAATTATCAGTAGTTACCGTAGTTTTGTCACGCTTTAACGGCTCATTGACATCCAAATCCATTGTAGCCTCATGCCGTGATGAAGTCTTATCAGAGTATACAGACCCGGATAATGTTTCCAAATCTTTTGTACCATTTGTTTCTGACTGAAAAGCCACCAGAGATGAATCTATGCTGGAATATACAGTAAAAATGTATCCTTTATCAATATTGTCTTCGCTCTTTAAACCGATCTCACTGCCTATGATGTTAACATCATCGCTGCCATCCTCTGATTCAATAAAGAAGCCGTCTGTACGTCGTACCGATGCCACCTTTTCATCTGAGTTGAGATTTACAATTCCATTTTTATTCAAAAATACGGCAAAAACTTTTCCAGTTTTCGGATGCCTGGAGTAAATGACGTCACTACTTGCATAGCTTTTTGTGCTTTGATAAACACTGCCATCCCATGATCGTTCAGTAAGCGGGACGTTATTGAGATTATCCCAGTTTGGTAAACACCTGATAAGTTTCAATCTCGGATAAACTTCGGTAATACTTTGAAAATTTGGCATATTTCCATTACCGCCAAAACTGCCAAACCAGTTGAACCATGACCCGTTAATACCGGCCTTTGCAGCGAAAAGGCGATTCCTGTATTCATCAACTTCGCTCGCATGGGAATTGCCAACCATGTCCCTGGTGACTTTTACTCCGGAACTGAAATTGTTGATGTCATCAACATAATTAGTATTCTGCGGACTCTTTTGGCTTAGCATGTCCGGTGTAAGCTTGTCCTTGTCCACACGGTCTTTTATCTGATATATCCATTCATTATTATCCACCTCATTATAGAGCCACGTTGGTTGAACTATCCATTTTGAGCCATGAAATGTTTCCGACATTCTCTCTCTCAGTTTCTTATAAAATGCAGCCATTCCCTCAGTGTACGTCTCATATTCATGGGTAATCGTATCATGCATCAATCCGGAATCCATTCCCGTCCAATAGCTCAAAGTAACCGGTATGTTGTTTCCTTTTTCATCTAAGCGGTAAAATTTACCTGCAAGCTTTGGTTCATCTACTATATACCCGCCGAAGGTGAATGCCAGATCTTGATTCTCATAATACTTTACCAGGCGAATAATTTTTTCAACAACTTCATCAATAACAGCCTGTTGTTGAAAATCCCATGTAACAGAAAACTTCGTAGAAGCACCGATAGTATGATAACCCGCAGCCAAATTATATGGAAATGGGTCGTTACTTTTCCATACCATGCGCCGGTTATAAAAGTCCTTTGCTTCTTTTGAAACAGGTTTTGTGGTATCGACAAACCTGCTGTATCCGGACAAAATTTGTGGATAAAAGTAAGGGTCGACCAGATAAAATTTAAGACCAACGCAGTCCGGGTTATTATGATAATCTTTAGCAGAATAGGATGGATTAATAACAATATAATCATGACCCATTTGTTTTGCATACTTCATATCCTCTGATGGTTTACTACTCCAGGCAATACCATAGAAGTTTTTGTAGTCTTTTTCAATCTCATTAGTATAAGCCTTTCCTGACATGGAAACCATATTGATAAAAAGTAAAAATATGGATCCTAAAAAGCTAATATTGAATTTCATTTAGTGAATTCTCCTTTAAGATAGTTATATCACGAAATAATATTGTGGACAAAACTAAAATCCACATGCGCCCCGATTCCTTACACCAGAAAAGATTGGGCAATTTCATTTTTGGAAATGAAGGGCGCTCTGTGTCATGTCACACTTTTGCACTGACACACATAGTGCCATGACACACTTTTTACAACATGTTCTACCGATTTGTTCATAGATTTTCCCAAATATTTTCCCATTTTTTCTCCTTTTTTATTACATTTCTATTCTATCAGCAACAATTAACGTGTTCTATTCAGCCCGGGTATAATTTTTGCTTTATAACATAGTCAGGAATTTCGATCTTTTATAAACCACAAAGCAATGAGTGAAACTCAGTATTGGAGATGAACCTTGTATATTAATGACAATAGCATCATTAAAAGTCCGAGAGAGCTACATCAGATAGAAAACAAACTATCCAAGTACAATCTACCAAGGGAGGTGTACAATATCTTCTTGACTCTTACAAGAACTGTACGTCGTCAGATATTAATAGAACAATTAGAGAATGAAATCCAGCGCGTTCAGAGCCGGTCGCCTGAACTAGAAGCATCTTCTATGCTAGCTGATTCACAAAAAAGTGAGACAACGTTTTGAGAATATTAGAATAATGAGGTGTTAAATCGATATATCCAATTCTGTATCACCTTTTGAAATGTCTTGTGGTCTCTGCCGTAACACAAAATATTATCAGAGACCAAGGGGAACCGTAGCTTTCAAAGTTACAGAAAGCCATTGTGAAATATTTGAAGTATTTTTGGCCGAGGCACAGAATCAGCCAACCAGGAATTTATCTGGTTCTTCCATGAATTTAATCCTGACGTAACCCCATAGCAATAACAGCATGCCTTCGATATCTGTTACATTCAATTCAGATCAGTGTTAAACTCATAAATGGTTTACGGTGACCCCAAAAAACAAATAAGACAGTTTTATCTTAACATTCAGATCATACCGAGAGTTATGTACATTTAAATATTAAATGTTTAATATCTCGGCAGATGATTCAAAGACGATAAATATTGTCTTTTTGTAGTATCGGGGATAATGATTGACAAATGTAGAAAATTTAAATTGTTTTTTACAAAACGTCCAAGATTCTTTCATTGAAATACTCCTGGTATATTGTCTTTTACTTAATCACGCAATTTTGTTATGTTTAATTGACATGAATAACCTGAAATGGCAACATGAAAAATGAAAATTTATTAAAATATTGATTTTGGATTGCGGTTTATTAAATTTAGTGGTGTGATTGTAGTAATAACTCCATTACTCCAATACTCCATTTTGGATGCGACTACTACATAGTCAACATGATTTGTTACGGTATGGGGGCATCCAAAGAGGTAGAGTTTGTCATTGCGAGGGTCTTTTCCGAAGCAATCTCAGAGTTGGTTCAATCGTCCACGATTGAACCGAAACGTTTAGCATGTTTCATAGGCCTGGAGTAAACCAAAATGTACAGACACATGCTAAACGCATGGTTCAATCTACAAGATTGAACCAACCATGAGAATACTTCAAAAGGGATTGCTTCGGAAAAGACCCTCGCAATGACGGATACTCTGTCACCTATTATGAATCATCTTGACGATGTACTACCCCCCCGCCTGAATGTTTTTATACACCTCCACTGTTTTTTCCGCTATTCTTTCCCAGTTATATCTTTGAGATATCATTGTTATTTGTTCTCTTTTTTCATTCTCTGTTAAAGGCATATTAATAAACTCTTTTATTCTAGCAGCGAGCGCCGAAACATTTCCAGCCGGAAAAAATCTATCTTCAGAAAATTCAATATTTTTATTGGCAGGTATATCCGATGCGATACAGGATAAACCGTAACTCATCGCCTCAAGCAAAGCAATAGGTAATCCCTCATAATATGAAGGAAGTACAAAAAGTCCCGCATGGCTATACAACTCATGCAGTGGTTTTCCCGTTAAAAATCCCGTTAGAATAACGCCATTATTTTTTGCTATTTCTTTTAGACGCATACTATACGCATCTTCATGATCGGCACAGCCGGCGATAACTAGTTTCCAATTATTTGTAGATAATTCAGTTCCAGGTGTTTTTGATTCAGGATTATGTGCTGCTGAAAACTGCCTAAAGGCATTAATGAGATCGTGAAAGCCTTTTTCAGGAACAAAACGTCCCACGGATAGTATATATTTTCCTTTTGTTAAACAATATTTTTTAAGAATGTCATCAGTCTGTAAAGCATTGGGTATTGTTACACCGTTAGGGATAACAGTTACATCCCTGTTGTATTTTTCCCTGACATGTGCCTCGATGGTTTCAGATACGCAGATGATACCATTCGCCCATTTACAGCCTGATATTTCTCCGAGTCTTAAGATCAGTTTTGCCAGTTTACCCCACTTCTTCCTTTGATAGTCGGGTCCATGATGGGTCATAACAACCTTTAGCCCTAAAAGCCGTGCGATTGGTATAAACAGTGATGGTCCTATCGCATGGATATGCAGGATATCAGGAGAAAACCTTTTTACTGCAAAAATTCCAATAAGTGTATGAATAAACGCTTCGAGAGATTTTTTTTTGAGACAAGGCAGTGGAATTAACTTAATTCCTTTATATGAATCAATGTTCAGATTAACATATGGTTTTCTTGTAAAAACTATTACCTCATCCCCTTTTTCAACCATGTAAGGGTATAAATTTTCACAATGCGCCTCTATACCTCCTTGTATATGTGGAAAACCACGGGTTCCAAGCACAGCGATTTTCATCTCTAACGTGACCTCCGCTCTATAGGCACTTAGCGACTCAATATCGACAAAATTTTGTCGATATGTCGAAGTGTTTAAATTCGAAATCCGAATATCGAAATTCGAAACAAATCCTAAATTCTAATGTTTGAATGTCCAAAACATGCAGAAACCACAGATGCAGGAACCACAGATTACACAGATTTCACAGATAAAAAAATACTTTCCTTATCAATCGAAATTAGGTTTTTGTCATTGAGATTTTGTATTTTCGAATTTGTTTCATATTTCGTGCTTAGTATTTCAGATTTCCTATTTTATATCTGTGTCATCTGTGAAATCTGTGGTTTCATGTTTTTATTTGAATTTTTGTCATTTGAAGTTGTTTCGAATTTCGGATTTCCTTACTTTCCCAGCACCATGTTGATCTTTTCTTTTATTATCCAGTAAGTCGGTTTCTTAAAATACTTTTTCATAACCGGTGCTGCTGTACCAATCATCCAGCAATTCTTGGGACAGGTCTTAACCTGTTCCCGTATCTGCTTTGCTTTCTCTCCATACCATATTTCGTCAAAGGATTTTTCTTTAAGGTTACCCATACTTCCAAGCCAGATATTTTCTTCCATTCCATTACACGGTTTGATATCTCCCCATGGATCCAAAAAGAAATTTTCTGTTCCCGCCTCGCAGGGAAGAAGTCGCTTATTACCCTTTATGTAATTAATTAAGCCGTAATTAAAATAAGCACGGTATAAATTTTTGACTTTTTTACTCTTTAATAAATCCTTTATAAGCTCTTCAAAACAGGCGATTACTTCATTTTTATTATTGATTTGATTATCGTACTTATGGAAATAAAATGAGTTGTGCACAGCAGCAGTCGCAAATTCAACACCCATTACTTTAGCCAATTGATATAATTCAATCATATCCCTGGCATTTCTGTCAGATACCGTAATGCCAAATCCTACATCTTTAAACCCAAGCCTTTGCAGTTCAAGCAGTGTTCTTAATCCATGGTCGAAACCATCCTGAACGCCTCGCAGTTCATCATTGGCGGCAGGCAAACCCTCTATACTTACTCTTATACCAATATTTTTATTCTTTTTTGCGAGATCCAATATCTTTTGTGTAAAATATCCATTAGTGCTGATTACAATTCTTTGTGCCTTTTTCCTCAAAGTATGAACAATTTCTTCAATATCATCTCTTAAGAACGGCTCTCCACCGGTAATATTTGCAAAATTCAATTGAGGAAGTTTCTCTAAAAGTGCGGGTTTAAATTCCTCTTCAATATCTGTAGGATA
>CAZPUD010000185.1:0-8219 GCA_964589115.1 uncultured candidatus Brocadiaceae bacterium
GTACAGGCCTATGCTAAACGCATGGTTCAATCTACAAGATTGAACCAACCATAGGAACCCACCCCTATCCCCTCCCAGGAGGGGAATATTTAGAAGTCCCCTCCTGGGAGGGGATAGGGGTGGGTAAAAAGAAAAGCCACCGGGTTTCGCCTTTTAAACCCAACCTAATTTAAAAAATTTAAATAAACAAAGGAGGGTTCTAAAAATGACCCAGCCGAAAATCAACACCGATGAACGGGCATTTTCATTCCTAAAAATAAATGAACGTCAGTCGAAGCCCCGTATACGGGGTGTCACAGAAATACGGGGGCCATATTATACCCCGATGGGTAAGCGTTATCTGGAGGATATCCTTGAGACCATGGGTTCATATGTAGATACATTGAAATTCGCTGGCGGGTCGTTTAGCCTTATGCCGCGGCAGGCGGTCAGGGAACTTATTGACCTTTGCCATAACTATAACGTCCGGGTTTCTACAGGAGGATTTATAGAACATGTGCTGACACAGGGTAACGATGTAGTCAACCGTTATATTAAGGAATGTAAGGATCTCGGATTCGACATCGTAGAAATCTCAAGTGGTTTTATCGTCATGCCAACGGATGATTTGGTGCGTCTCGTGGAGAAGGTGCAGAAGGCCGGACTGGATGCAAAGCCCGAAGTTGGAATACAATTTGGAGCAGGAGGCGCAAGCGCTGTCTCTGAATTAGAGGCAGAAGGAACACGCGATCCGGAGTGGGCCATTTTACAGGCGAAGCGCTTTTTGGAAGCAGGGGCACACATGATTATGATTGAGTCTGAAGGAATAACCGAAAACGTACAGGTATGGAGAACCGATGTAGTAGCCAAAATTATCAACGCATTAGGTTTGGAAAAGGTAATGTTCGAGGCTGCTGATCCGGAAGTTTTTGCATGGTATATCAAAAACTACGGCCCTGAGGTTAACCTGTTTGTAGACCACAGCCAGATCGTTCAGCTTGAGTCTCTGCGATCGGGCATCTGGGGAACGAAAAGCCTTTGGGGAAGAGTCCTGACATATAAGAGTTAAGACATTTTTGGCAAAAATTTACGATTTACGATTTTTTAAATCCCAAATCGTAAATCGTAAATCTAAAATAGTAAATCCCATTTAGTTACTCTGAAAGGAGGTGTACGATGCCAGATACGTTAACCATCATCGACAACCGCACTGGAAAGCAGTATGAGGTTCCTATTATGTATGGAACCTACCCTATGTACGGTACTGCTATTCGTACAATAGATTTACGCCAAATTAAAACCTCAGATAATGACTTTGGCTTATTAAGCTACGACCCTGGCTTTACCAATACCGCTTGCTGTCAGAGCTCCATAACATTTATCGATGGAGAACGTGGAATCCTTTGCTACCGTGGTTATCCTATTAAGGAACTTGCTACGGAAAGTAATTTCCTTGAGACTGCTTATTTGGTATTGCATGGTAAACTTCCCATACAGGCTCAACTCGATGAATGGCTCTGGCATATTATTCACCATACCATTATTCATGAAAACATTAAGAAATTCATGGATGGGTTCCATTATGATGCCCATCCTATGGGTACATTAATAAGCACAATCGCAGCCCTGTCTACATTCTACCCTGAGGCAAAGGATACTCAAAACCCGGAGGCGAGAAAAATGCAGATTTACCGTCTTATTGCAAAGATACCAACTATCGCGGCTTTTGCTTATCGGCACAGTATCGGTATGCCATATGCATATCCGGATGATGACCTCAGCTACACCGGCAACTTCCTTAATATGATGTTCAAGATGACGGAGACAAAATATAAACCGGATCCTGTGCTTGAGCGTGCACTGGATGTAATATTTACCCTGCACACCGATCACGAACAGAGCTGCAGTACAAGTGTAATGAGAAGCGTTGGCAGTTCACATGCAGACCCGTATGTATCTGTAGCAGCGGCAGCAGCGGGACTTTATGGGCCCTTACACGGTGGTGCCAATGAACAGGTTCTTTATATGCTCCACAAAATCGGAAGCAAAGACCGGGTACTGGAATATGTAAAACGGGCAAAAGCAGGTGAGTTCAGGCTTATGGGCTTTGGCCATCGTGTTTATAAGAACTATGATCCACGGGCCAAAATCCTAAAAGATATGGCGAATCAAGTCATGGAAGTAACGGGTAAGAATCCATTATTGGATATTGCAATAGAACTGGAACGAATCGCCCTTGATGACGAATATTTTATCCGGAGGAAACTATACCCGAATGTCGACTTCTATTCAGGTATCATTTACCAGGCAATGGGTTTCCCCCTGAACATGTTTCCCGTCCTGTTTGCGATCGCCCGTACACCGGGCTGGCTTGCTCACTGGCAGGAAATGCTTATGGATTCCGAACAGAAAATCGCACGACCAAGGCAAGTATACATAGGAATCGACCAGCGTGGTTATATTCCGGTTGAGAAACGAAGTAGTCAAAATAATCTTTTCTGAGTTAGATCTGAACCGGGATATTCTCATACCGGCTTATTGCTATAGCATCCAACAGATGAAACCGAACAGAATATGACGAAAGTTGAGTCTTTGGTTGAATGCAGGTGTATGGAACGTACGAAATTCTTAAAATGTCATTGCGAGGGTCTTTTCCGAAGCAATCTCTGCCTTTGAGATTGCTTCGGAAAAGACCCTCGCAATGACCAGAGTTAGTCTTTTGTAGGTTGAGGATATATTCGGTCTCATCCTTTGGATACTATAATTTGATATCTCCCAAACTATAGGAACGGTACTTGTTAACACATGAGATAATTTAACCGCTTAATGGCACCATCTTCTCACTATTTCCAACCTTAGCCTGCTTGAGGGCATTTCTTAATATCTCTATAGAGTGATCATAAACTTCTCTGTTTACAGGATACGGATGTCCATCCTTGCCACCGTGGGCAAAGCTGTATCGTACAGGATCGCTAAAACTCGGGGCTTTGCCATAGATAATCTCCGAGATCAGGGCTAAGGCTCTGATGGTTTTTGGGCCCACCCCTTCAACCCCAAGTAAGGATTCAAAGTTTTTGGGGACATTTTCGTAGGTTTTTATGAATATCTTATAAAGCCTGTCAGGATGAATATCATTGACATCGATCCGGTGGTGGGATGGCAGATCCAAATTTTGCATTTTTTTGATCTCACTCACCAGGGTGTCGGGTTTTATATGTGAGAGCATAACGGTGGTCTGCCTTGCCTCCCCGCTCTCTGCTGCCACCATATTCAGGGCATTTCCCCTGGAATCGCAGCAAATTGCACTATGGGGTTCCACCACAAAGTTTGTAACCTTACTGCCTAACCAGTGATAACGGCGGGCATACTTATTGCCATCGTTCATCCCCTGCTGAACAACAGCCCAATCCCCGGTTTTAGAGAAGATAAACGAATGATGATAAAGTTGATATCCATCCTGCACGGCACTGTTATTAACCTTGGCGCTCATCTTACTGGCGTAGATTAATTTTTCAGGATCGTACGATAATTGGTCACCATCTGCGATAATCTCTGAGGGCGTTTTCGTGAGGTTGCACCCTTGCCACCGGCGATAAATAACCCAAATTCTTTTTCAAGTCCCTCGATACCCTCTTTAAGTGCTCCTCATGTGGTCGTCGTTACACCGCTTGAATGCCAATCGAAACCCAATATACAACCTAATGCTAAACGAAGGTTCAATCTACAAGATTGAACCAACCATAGGACTCACCGAAGCATCGGCCAGCGTGTAATCTTTAGATACCCCCTCTGAGGCCTGGTTTAAAACGCAAATTTTTCCATACATTTTTGTTTAAAACCTTGTTTTCCAGAAAATTTTTCATAAAAAGTAGGTTTAAAGCTCTCTCTTTTATTTATGGTATAACCATTTGAATATTTATTTCTTTTACAAGTGGTTAAATTATAAATCAATAGCTCAATTCCAATACTACTACAATAATGCCGGGTGTTAATTGGCACCATAATTGTTAATCATGCATTGAATAGGTAGAGAAGAACAGCCGCAACAAGATTTTTATATTTTGCTAAATTTTCTCGCAAATATTCCGATACTCCTAAACGGACAGAATCCGGACATCGCTGCACATCCAGGGAAGGGGTATTGAGACGTTATTTATAGTTATCAGGTTTATCCGTGATAACTATAAATACCCATTTTGCGGCTGTAGTCGAAGTTAATGAATGATATTTATTGCAGGGGCAGGTTTCAAACCTGCCCCTGCATGGCATGTAATACATTGTTAATGTCACAAAATTTTTTAAAAACTAAATTGTTGCCGTTTTTTCTTTGCGTTCCTTGCGTCTCTACGGTGAGTTTTGTTCAGAAATACAAAAGATCCCTCATTTCGCTATGCTTCATTTATAATAAAACGTAAGATGTCACTTTCAAAAAAGGCGTTAATAGCAATTTTTATTATACTTCTTCCCATCCTTATTACATTCTTTCTGAGCTATCACAATAATAAAACATATTTAAAGCAGCGTGTCCTCGATACCATGACGGTTATTGCAGAGGCATACGAAGGACAAGTTTATCAATTCCTGGAAATGTCAAAGAGGCGTGTCCATGATTTTGCGAGTGATGGCCTTGTAAAAAGCCAGTTGTCAAAAATCGTTCATGGCAATAAAGCCGCATCAAATACTCTCAATGAACATCTCATTAAGAATAAACTCGTCCTTGATAAAACGATAAATACCATTAATATCCTTTCCCCCGGTGGGAAGGTGGTGGCTTCAACAAATACTGCTGAAATAGGAAGAGATTTATCCGGTGAGGCCTATTTTATTAAAAATCAAAATACTATACATATTACGGAAAACCACTGTGGACATAAGGGACTACCTGAAATTGTAATCACTGCACCGGTCTTATCCAGGCGTACAGGTAAACCTATGGGATATATTGCCAATTATATTTTCATCGAAGAACTCAATAAACTTCTCCTTGGGGAATATATCAAGGATTTTGGGGCGATCTCCTGGGGGAAGGGAAAAGGGGCGTGGGAAACCCTTGAGATTTATTTGGTAAACAAAAACAAACTTATGATTACCCGGTCAATATTTATAAAAGATGCTGTACTAAAACAGAAAGTCGATACCCTGCCGGTCGAACTCGGTTTAACAGCGAGTAAGGAAATGACGGGGTTTTACAAGGATTATCGCGGTGTTGAGGTGGTGGGTGCGTCGATGTACATTGAGCCCATGAAGTGGATACTTCTGGTCGAAATAGATAATAATGAGGTGCTTGCCCCGGTAAAACATATCCTCGTCAGTGCACTAATAACAGCAACGATCGTTATCGGTATGGTTGTCTTACTATTTATTGGCTTCCTGAAAGGAATGGTGATTCCCCTTCGGAAAATTTCTCATGCTGCGGGAAACATTGCCCGTGGAAATTTTGATGTCGTTATTCCCATTAAGTCGCATGATGAGATCGGCATATTGTGTGAATCATTCAATGATATGGCCTATCAGATTAAAACAAGGACTGCTGCACTGGAGAAGAGTGAATCCCGGCTTATCGAAGCGCAAAAGATTGCGCACATTGGAAACTGGGAGTGGGATATCGCAAAGAACGAACTCTACTGGTCTGATGAGATTTACCGCATCTTCGGTTTAGCACCTCAGGAATTTGGTGCTACCTACGAGGCATTTTTGGATTTTGTCCATCCTCATGATAAAAAGCTTGTCATGAAATCCGTGCAGGATGCTTTATTTGAAAAAAAGCCTTACGATATTGAACACCGTATCGTGTTGAAGGATGAAACCGTGCGTATCGTTCATGAGAAGGCCACGGTTATCTTTAATGGTACGGGAAAGGCTACCCGGATGATTGGAACGGTGCAGGATATTACCGAACATAAGCGGGCGGAAGAGGAAGCGCATCTGTTACAAACAATAATTATGTCAATTACGGAAACAAGGGATTTTCGGTCTGCGCTTGGCATTGTGCTTCGCAAGGTGTGCGAGACTACGGGGTGGATATACGGTGAAGCCTGGATTCCTTCTCCCAACGGTAGTTATCTTGAATCCAGCGTGGCATGGTATGGTATACGTGAATGTGCAAAAGAATTCAGGAAAAAAAGTAAAACGTTTGTCTTTCCGCCAGGGATCGGTCTGCCAGGCCGTGTGTGGGTTTCAAAAAAACCGGAATGGAGAAAGGACGCTACAATAAATGGAGATTTTCCCCGTGCCCCAATTGCTAAAGAAAATGGTTTTAAATCAGCAATGGGCATTCCCGTTATTGCCAATGATAAAGTTATTGCGGTTTTGTGCTTTTTCGTACTGGAAAAAAGAAATGAGGATGAACGGCTAATAAAGCTTGTCTCAGTTGTTGCAAATCAGTTGGGCACGGTTATCCAGCGTAAACGCGCTGAAGAGGCACTACGTGAAAGTGAAGAGCGGCTGCAATCAATCCTCGATAATGCCACGGCAGTAATCTATGTTAAGGACCTCCAGGGTAAATATTCCTTTATAAACAGACAGTTTGAGAAGTTATTTCATATCGATAGGGACAATATAAAAGGAAAAACCGATTATGACCTGTGGCCAAAGGAGATGGCTGAGGCATTCCGTGCAAATGACTCGAAGGTACTCAGGGAGAAAGCTCCCTTGCAATTTGATGAAATTGCACCCCACGAAGATGGTCTTCACACGTACATTTCGATAAAATTTCCCCTCTTTGATATTACGGGAAAAATGTACGCCATCTGTGGTATTTCAACAGATATTACCGAACGTAAACGCTTCGAGACGCAGATTATACATATGGCTAACTGTGACCCGCTTACCAACCTCTTCAACCGCCGTCGTTTCCAGGAGGAATTGGAAAGATGGCTTGCCCATGCACGAAGGTATAAAACCCAGGGGGCGCTGCTGTTTCTGGATGTTGATAATTTCAAATACATTAATGACTCGCTCGGCCACCAGGAAGGGGATAAATTTATTGTAACCCTGGCTAATTTATTAAAGGAAAGGTTACGGGAAACCGATGTACTCGCCAGACTGGGCGGCGATGAGTTTGCCATCATCCTGCCGCAAACAGACAAAAGCCAGGCGATATTAATTGCAAACCAGATACGGGAGTTAATACAGCATCAAATCTCAGGAGCAGAAAAACACCATATTACCATTACCACAAGTATTGGTATTGCCCTGTTCCCTAATGACAGTGATACGGTTGAAACACTTCTTACCTGTGCCGATCTTGCCATGTACCAGGCAAAAGAAGAAGGGCGTAACCGTGTTTGTATATATACGGCGGATCAAAAGACGCAAGTCGAATTACGACTGATTTGGGAGAATCGTATCCACGAGGCGCTCAGAAAAAATCGCTTTGCGTTATATTTGCAGCCTATCATAGATCTGCATCAAAATTCCATTATCGGACATGAAGTATTGTTACGCATGGTAGAGAAAAAAGGGAAACTCATTTTACCCTCTCAATTCCTTGATATAGCAGAACGTTTTGGGCTTATACATGAGATAGACCGATGGGTGGTATGCAAGTCTATCCGCCTTATCGAAAAGCTCCGGCAGAACGGCAAACCTGCGTGTATTGAAGTTAATTTATCCGGAAAGTCATTTTTAGACACAGAGTTGTTACCTATAATCAAAAAGGAATTAACAGCAGCCAACGTTGATCCGGTAAATCTTATCTTCGAGATTACAGAAACCTCCTGTATTGAGAATATTGCTACTGCACAAAATTTTATCATTTCTCTGAAAAACCTGGGTTGCCGTTTTGCCCTTGATGATTTTGGTATCGGGTTTTCCTCATTTAACTACCTTAAACATCTGCCCGTGGATTATCTGAAAATTGACGGCAGCTTTATCCATAATTTGATAAATGACCAGGTGGATCAGCATATAGTCCGTGCAATGGTAGAAGTAGCCCGCGGGCTTGGTAAAAAGACCGTCGCTGAATTCGTAGAGGACGGAGAAACCGTAAATTTATTACGGGAGTTCGGGGTAAACTACGCACAGGGTTACTATATTGGTAAGCCGCACATGATGTTTGAATTGCAAAAATAGTTTTCTAAAGATACCATACCTTTTCACGGACGGCGCTGCGAAAAGGAAAACCCGAAATACTAAGCACGAAATACGAAACAAATTCAAATGACCAAAATTCAAATAAAAAAGCTTTTTAACACCACGAAGAACCTGGCGCGGCCTTTGGCCGCAACCAAATTCGAAAT
>CAZPUD010000186.1:0-8211 GCA_964589115.1 uncultured candidatus Brocadiaceae bacterium
AACAAAATTCAAATAAAAACTTGAAACCACAGATTTCATAGCATGGCGAAGCCACAACCAAAAAGGTTTTAACCACGAAGGGCACGAAGAACACGAAGAAAAACTTTGCTAAAAAAGCAAGGTTTTATAAATTTGTAATACAGATGGCACAGATTTTGGTAGATGAGTGATGGGTTAAATACCCATTTACTCATCCACCCATTTACTCGTCTACTAACTTTAGATTTTCTATATGTGTCATCTGTGGTTCCTGTATGTTTTGGTCATTCAAACATTAGAATTTAAGATTTGTTTTGAATTTCGATATTCGAATTTCGAATTTATACGCTTCAACATATCGACAAAATTTTATCGAA
This sequence comes from uncultured candidatus Brocadiaceae bacterium, assembly GCA_964589115.1. Classification (GTDB taxonomy): domain Bacteria; phylum Planctomycetota; class Brocadiia; order Brocadiales; family Brocadiaceae; genus JBDIVL01. Next base: position 357 of record CAZPUD010000186.1, read on the forward strand.
GTTGAGGCGCTATGCGTCGTATCTACGGTAACCCAAACTCTTTCCTTGCCTCTTTATCTTTTCCCGCGACTTCATCTGCAAGTCTCTTTTTATACATGGTGATTTTTTGCCGTAATTTTGAATCTGATATACCTAACATTTGAACTGCCAATATTGCAGCATTAATGGCCCCTGATTTTCCGATACCCATAGTAGGCACCGGAATGCCTGACGGCATTTGTACCATTGAGAGAAGTGAGTCAAGTCCACCCAGTCCGGAAGTTAGCATGGGCACTCCAATAACAGGGATAGGTGTTAAGCTTGCAATAACACCGGCGAGGTGTGCGGCCCCCCCGGCACCGGCAATAATTACCTCGTATTTCTTTTCTGCCTCAACTGCATAAGAATGAGCCCTTTCAGGGGAACGATGCGCCGATATGATATTCACATCAAAATCTACTTCAAATTGCTTCAAGATATTAACGGCCTCTTTCATAACAGCGAGATCCGAGTCACTACCCATAATGATTCCAATCTTTTTGTTTGCCATTTTGCGCCTTTCAATAACTCTTTGTAACTACCAGGCTATTCGGTTCAATATTGGTTATTTTACTATCTTCAAGCCTTTTATGTTAACAAAGTGTTGTATATCTGTGTAATAAAATTCGGGAAAAATGCTGCCAGGGTATTTACGGCAGATTTTGTCTGTTTGTGAAGCCGGTTCAGGTAAAGAATATGGTGCGGTCTGCTGAACAAGTAGCATGTTGTTGCTGATATACTGACGTTTCCACACTCAGTTACCATATTTTCATATATTTTCATATCTTCATCTGCCCCGTCTGAAATTGCGCGGGCGGCGATGAAGGGAATTCCCATAGCACTTGCCTGTTCTGCTATTGCAAATGATTCCATGTCGACAGCTATTGCAGAAGTTTGGTTTCCTATAGACTTCTTTGCTGTAGACTCATGAATTATTCCATTGACAGATAAGATATCTCCATAGTGTGATTTAAAGTTATTAGTACTGCTTGATTTAAGAGCCAGGTCTGCTATTGACTTATCACAGGGAAGAATTGAGTCAATTTTAACCTCTCTTTCAAATTCATCCTGGGATGAGTAGAGGACTCGTTTACCGATAACCAAATCTCCAATGCCGACCTTCGGATTTACGCTGCCTGCAAAACCAGACGAAATCATTAACTGTATTCGAAAACGTTTTGATAATTGCTGGATAGCATCATACACTTTTTTCCCGATACCTGTTTGGACAAGGGTTACAGGAAAGCCGCAGAATTCTGATTGATAGAACGTTGAATGGGCATACCGTATCTTTTTTAAGATATTTACCTGCGGTTTTAGTGAAGCAATTTCCTGGCTTAATGCAAAGAATATAGCTATCATAAATTTTTTCCAATAAGAGATGTATAGATGGAATCAAATTTAGTCGCAATTTTCAATAATAATTATTAAGTTTTTCTTATCATTTCCTGTATTATCCAATAAAATCAAGGCTTCTATGGTAATTGTTAATATCTGTATAAAGTCTTATGTCGTACTTTTGCCGTACCTTTTTTAAAAACCTACTACTTTATTGATGCCTTTGCCAGTATTCAGAACATGGTCTGTTAATGCGTTAATAGCTTCCTGCTTTGCATCTAATCCGGTATGTGAATACTTCTGTAACATGCTTAGACTGCTATGGCCTGTCATACCCTGAACAACTACAGCACCTATACCTAAATTACTTTGTAGTAAACTCGAAAATGTATGTCTCAGGTTATGGAATGTAAAGCCGTGAATACCCATATCCTTAAACAACTGGCTAAAATGGGTGCTGTATTCATGAACAACTGCATGTTTTATTATGCGATCTTCAAACACCTTATTGCCTGTACTCTCTGTCTTATACTGCAATAGTTCTTCTCTAAGATAGCCTGAAAGCGGTATATCAAGTATCTTGCCTGTTTTGCTTTGTGTAACATGGATAATACCTCTGCCAAAGTCTATATCCTGCCAGCCAAGAGATAAGACCTCATTAAGCCTCATACCGCTAAAGAGTCCTGTAAGCATCATAAGACGGTCTTTGTTATCTGGCGTGTTCAGGATAATGGCTATTTCATCGTTGGATAAGACACGGTCTTTTACTTGCGTCACCTTTAGCCGTTTAATACCCTGGCATGGGTTCTTATCAATTACACCCCCACCTATAGCCGTATTAAAGATATGGGAAAGCACCTGGACGTCAACATTGATGACAGAATCTTTTACTTTATCCCGCTCTTTGCGCTGTACCCGGAACTTTTCAATGATAAACGGTATAATCTGATCAAGTCTGTAGCTACCCAGATACTCAGATAGCACATTAATCGCTCTTTTCTTCATTGCCAATGTGTTCTCTCTGGCCTGTTTATGCAGCTCCAGATATGTCTTTGAATACTCTGTAAGTGTAGGTATAACTTTTCTTTTAGGCAATTTTAGCATTCCCCTTTCCCGATCTGCAATCAACAATGCCAGCCTCTTTTCAGCATCGGCCTTACTTCTTACGTCTTTAAAGGCCATGCTCTGCCATACCTTGTTCTCATCAAAGAGTTCAACTAACCATGTACCACACTTATAAGGCTTACCGTTTTCCTTCTTTGGCAGTTCGTTGACCGGACAATCCTTGTTGACCTTACCGTTACAATTTTTACGATCTTTACAGCATCCATAAAACCTTCTGTATCGAACCCCCAATTTTATCACCATCCTTTCAAAATAAAAAGGCAACTGGCCATGAGAAGTCGGGGGTCTCACAGCCGTTGCCTTGCGCCTAGATTTCTCCAGGCATATATATTCACAAGCGTCCCCGACACGCCGGTTAATTGTCGTTCGTACGTGTATCGTACTATTAAAGCAATATCAAGAAAAATTTTACTAACTTTCGTTAAAGTCGGTTTTGATAACTGCTTACGCCGTTATATTTTTTCTCTCAATAATGGATAATAAATTTACAATACAAGACTAAGCTACTGGTTAATCCATATAATCCAGCAAACAAATCTTAGACACTCAAAATAAAAGACCATCTCGAATATATCGGTTGGAAATAGTCTCATTCAGTTCATCTCCTGGAATAAAAATTTCTGTTTACAAGATTCTTGGAAATTCGTGTAAAGGCATTCATTTGTGATCGGCTTTGCTTCACCGTCTGACTTGTAACTACCCTTGAATGACTCGAATGTGTACCGATGCCAGCCCGAATAAAGCCTATCGTAAATATCACATTGATAATGACTCAGCATAACCTTTGCTTTTACAGAATGCAGTATATCCGCTAAACGATAATGGTTTTGTTCGGTAAATAAATTCCCATAGTAACTTTCACTGCCATAATAAGGACAGTCTACGTAAAACAGGCTATCAAGGCCACGGTACCGTTCTATGCAGTCCGCATAATTTAAACATTCTATGGTAACGCCCTTTAGCCTTTTGGCAATATGATCTAAGGCATCAATGCTATTCTGATAAGTCATGGCTGGGTTCCTAGTTGTACTTTTGCTGGGACATGCAAAGCCGCCATAAGTAACATCCCCGGCAAATGAAGCTTTTGATAAATAAAAATACCTGGCTGCCTTTTCGATTTCATCCTCTGGGTTTACTTGCCTGAAATGATTGAAAACGCTTCTGGCATACGGAGTCTCATTAAGTATTTTGATAAGTTCCTGTCTTTTCTTATCATTCTGGATGACTTTGTAAAGGTTCACAAGGGTATCATCGGCATCGTTCAGGATTTCTATCGGTGAAGGTGTTTTGGTAAAGAACAATTTTGCACCTCCACAGAACGGTTCAATGTACCGATCATGCTTAGGAATAAAGCTGCAAAGCCACGAAGCCAAATGCCCCTTGCCACCCATTCTGTTTATGAGATTTTTCATACTTCCCAAGATTTACTCTTTAAAACCCTGTCGCACAATATCGTGCGGCGTAGTACAATTTCGATCTACAGTCTGTATTGTTATGTGCATTTTTGATCACGTGTGTACTCTTTTGCCCGCACCTCACGTCTTATTACCTAATGGTCACATGTTAAATATTTGATTTAGCTGTATTTATTTTTCAAACTCTTTTTGATATTCTTCCAACTCTTTTAAAACAACCACGCATTTTTTCTAGTTTAGGTTGTATGGCTCTGAATGAATAGCTGGTTGCCGGTTCTTATTAATGAAATCTTCCAAGTCTTTTAACAGAAAACGGTTTCGATTTCTTCCCAGCTTAACCACAGGAATCTTTCTGCGCATCACCCAATCATAGAGGGTTGATTTTCGGATATTCAAAAAAGTTGATGCTTGTTCCATGTCCAGTAAAGAGTTAACAACCTGAATTGTTTTCATCTCCATTCTTTCCATCTCCATTATGCTAAGATTTTAACTTTCCTATGCTTTGTGTTTTCTAATGTTTCTACCCGTTCTAAAAAGTATCCTCTGAAATTAGACACCGTGCTACCATCTGGAAGTGTTATCACGATGTTTCTCATGCAATGTCCTACTTTGTGTCCGGCTTCCAAGCCATGAATATGATACTTCGCATTACAAAATGGACATGGCTCAGTACGCAGGGTTCGGCTATTCGGTTCGAGTGTGCATTTGAGTACAACAAGACCTTCATTATTAATTTTGTATTCTCTTGTTCCTATTCTCCTTTTGAAGTTCATCCTAAATGTTCTTAAGCCTGCTGCCTGCAGAATGAATCCCGCCTTCTGTAGTTGGAAAAGTAGGATATTTGCAAATGTTCTCACGCTTTATTCCTCCTTGAATAAATGGTTTTATCTGTTATGTATAAATAAATTTATAGAAAAATCCCATCAAACACCTTCTACTTTTCCATTTCTAGGAGGGTCTGCCATGATTATCTACCACAACTGTTAGTACCATTAGTACCATTTAGACCCTTAAATTCCGGTAGGTACTATATAAATTTATATATAATCATAGTACATACTACCGAAAACTAGGGTTCTGGATGGTACTAATGGTACAGGTTTGATAATCACCATCATAGGTTTGAGTCAATTGTTTGATGTTAATCCAATACCATACCACCAATTTTTACCACCTGATTTTCCTGACTTAAGACCTCTTTCAGACAACCGCTTTCCGAAGCTCCGATTATTCAAAGGGTATTCCCCTGTTTTTTCGCACCATTCCCTGTATGCCTCGTATAATACTCCCGAAATAATCTTTACTTCTGGCGCTTCTGGCTTAATAATGCAGCGATCATCAAAAAAACCCTGAACGACATCCATTTCAGTTTGATACCCCTCTACTGCCTGTTCAACTTCTTTCGGCGCCTTTAATCCTTTCCTCTGCCAATCTAAGCATCCCTGAATACACCACATCAAGATACCCGGAAGTTCCGCTTTTAGTTTCTTAGGAAGGTCTCTGTCTTTTTCGTTTTCATTTATAGTGACCGTAAACGGAATCAATTTTATCCTCCTCCAAATCGCATGATCCGTACCCTTAATTATAGGCTTATGGTTGCATGCTAACCAAATTTTAAACTGTGGCCTAAACTCGAAAAATTCCGCGAAGAGAAACCTTGCTGTGACTGTATCCTGACCGGTTAGCTGTTTTACGGTCGACTCTGATAACCGTCGTTCCCCCTCTGCTTCAATGGCAGATATAAAGCGTTTACCCTGCATTCTCGCAATATCATTATTTATGCGGTCTTGGTTCTTTATAAGAAAAGTTTCGAAGCTTGCAGTTTGTGAGTAGTTGCCAAAGAGTTCATTTATGGCATTGATAAAAGTACTTTTACCATTCGCTCCAATACCATAAAGTAAGAAGAGGCATTGTTCATCTGTGCAACCAGTTAAGCTATATCCGGCGGCTCGTTGGAGAAACTCAACGAGATCGTAATTTCCGTTTGTTATCTTCTCTAAAAATCTAAGCCAATATTCACATGATGCGCTTTTATCGTATTCAACCGTAATCATTTTGGTAATGAGATCCTCTCGATTGTGCGGCTTTAGTTCACCTGTTTTTAAATCGATTGTTCCGTTTAGGCAGTTCAAGAACCACGGGTTAGAATCGAACTCTTCGGCTTTAATTGGTACACTAGGAATGCTTTTGGCGAGTGAAATCATTGCGTTAATTTTTGGGAGTGATTCGGAAGTCTTTGACCATTTAAATAGGTTACTGTGCATATCCTTATCATCCGTGGCTAATGCTTCTTTGTATATTTCCCTAACAGCGTTAACAGCCATAGGGACAATCCTATCTTGGTCATCCACTTCCCATTTTTTACCGTTCCAGATAACCCATTTTTTCCAATCTGTACAGTACCGGATGTTTTTCCCATACTTATGAATCAGTCTTTCCGCATTTCCTGCATCTGTAGTAGCGCAAATAATCTGGTTTTCAAATGCCTGTCCTGCCTTTTTCCAGATACTTCTAACTGTTGTTTCAACTTCATCCCCCCCGAGTGGCGGATTATTTTTTTCATTCCATTCCTTGGCAAGCTCAAGGCATTTCTTGTCATCCTTTCCCTCGTATATCCATTTCCCTACCAATCTGGCTAGAGCCATGTTACGGCAGCCTTCAAAAGCGCCTTTTTTTTCAAGTTCTCCAAGATCGTTTGTGTTGTTATCGCTTACAACTATTTCAGTTCTTGCGTGAATGATACCTTGTGGAAACTCAGCCAGTGGTACTTCATCGAATGATTTATACCATTTATACTGGTTCCCGTTTGCATGGATACTTGGCGGTGCAACGACATAGCCACCTTCTGCTCGAAGATCAATCCCTGGAAGGTCTTTTCGACATTGGAAATTGCTGATGTCTACACCGTCTGGATATTTATAGTAGATATGATACCCTTTACCTGTGAAGCACATTGGAGATAGGGACAGTGCAAGTAGTCTTGCAGTTTCCTTCCCTTTCTCACCATCCACGTCAACAACGATCACCTTGCTGAGTTTGCCAGTTATGATAGCGATATTGGTGTCCGGCCATTTCGCAAACCATGAGGCTATTTCTGCTTCAGTTGGCAATCGCTCTTGGTATTCTTTCCAAGAGAAGTACGGCTTTTTCGTTTTCCTACAAACAGGAATAATAGATATTCCTCGTATTAAGTATTCATATGCTGCTGTTTGTATTGAATTCGTCATGTTGTAATACCTTTACTTAAGATTAATTTTTCATATTCACAGTAATACTTATAAAATTTCTCAAACTACCCTCCATTTTGCGGTACCCCTTTCCCCTTGCCGTTGCGCAGAAAATGCTCGATGGCTTGTCTCAATGTTTCAGCTTTAGACTGCCCTAATTCCGTACTTATTTTGACTAAGTCCTTGTGCATTTTTAAAGAAATTAAACCCTGAACAAAACAACAACCCTCTTTAGAAATCATGCGAATACTCTCCATAAAAATTTCTTAAAATTTAAATTAATCACCCGATCGCCAATCATTCATGAAGGATTGTACACAACAATACAACACTGCGCATCTTACCTTTATTGTGTCACATCTTACTTCCGCACCACCCTCTAAAAGGCTTTAATTCACTGGCTTTCGGATGGTCTCGGTAAGATTATCTTTGTATTGGGTAAGACAGGTAAGGTTTGTACAGGATAAACTTTTACAGTGAGGCCGTATTTACTGTCTCTAAAACTCTTAACTAATTGTTTTATTTTGAATTTTTCCTCGCATTTGTTGTTTAACTTGCTTACCGCAACGTCAAATCTATTGCGATCGTAATGGTTTATTTTGCACTTATTCTTATATTTGCAATCAAAGACCCTATTGAGAATTTTGATCATGTTGATTGGATTGTTTTGTATGAACATCCCAATGATCTTACTTTCTTGTACTGTCAAGGTAGCCGTTTCGATACCGTCTG
>CAZPUD010000187.1:0-8189 GCA_964589115.1 uncultured candidatus Brocadiaceae bacterium
GGAGATTGCTTCGGAAAAGACCCTCGCAATGACATTATAAAGACCCTCGCAATGACTTGCTATACCTCTTTTGGTTATTCACATACCGTCACAAATAATGTTGACAATGTACTAGTTCTACACTCTACGCTATAAATGGACGTTATTTTTAAGGGCGCGAAACGCCATGACGAACATTGCTGCATTCCAGGATTGACCTCTCATGCCCATTGGCTCACCCGTTATACCATGAAACCATTCGTTGAACTCCCAGTTATTGATTTTATTCAACTCAGCAAACCGTCTCAATTCCCCCCATGCAAGTTCTTTCTTGCCTAATTTATCAAGCAGCATTATCCAGAACCCTCCAACGAACGGCCAAATGCCACCATTATGGTACTGATACGGAAGGTTCTGATTATGCCGGTGCATATACAGTCGCCATAAACGATCATTTTTCCGTATGGGTGTATGAATCACTCTTACAGGATAAGGCTGGTGAACTCTTAAACGAAGCATAGTGCTGACCATTCGTGATGCCTTGGAAGTATATGCCAGTCCAAAGAGTGCACTAAGGATATTACCGAAGATATCTACTTCTTCTCCCCAGAATGAAAAGTTTACAAAACTGAGATAGAAATCGCTGTGGTTTATCTTATTCTTAATATAGTGCGTCAGAATACGCACACGCCGTTGATCAGAGATTGACTTATCAAAAGGGAAGAATATAATCTTGAAGTAATGTTTCGTCTTGTCAGTATTAGGAATTTGATACAGCTTTTTGACGTGATACCATAGGACATTAGAATAGAGTACGAAACCAGACCTCGGCATAATATCAGCCCAGTCACTTGCCTCATTCTGCTGCAGCAAAAATAATCCCTGGTGTTCCTGGCAGAAAAGCCAATTGAGGGCACGGTTTATCTCTGCATGGAGTTGTTTTGCGAAATGTTCTTCAGGAAAAGAACGGTCATAATAATTTACTGCTATTAACCACCAAAGTGTAGCATCGATACAGCCTGAGTACCAGAAGTCAACTTCTTTGACCTCTGGTTTTACATATTTCGGAATTTGCCCATTCAGGGCTTGATGTCTTGCTAAATTATGCAGGCTAATTTTCGCATTATGGATAAGCTCCTGGTCTTTCGATGCGATCATGCCAAGTGAGCATATAGCCGCATCCCGTCCAAAAATACTGGCATACGATCTATCGACAGCCTTTTGGGATTTTGCACAGGCAATGATGCCGGCAGGTGTTGAATTGCTCTTTAGTAACTGCAGCGAACGAACATAACACTCCTGGATAATATCTTTTCCGGTGCTTCCTGAAGATTCCTGGTTGTCCATGTATCCTTATTATTTCCTTGCGATTGGTACGATTGTAAGTGTTTCATGTTTTCCATCTCTCTTTACGACTACTTTGACAGCTTTACCAACGCCCACGGTATCTAATGCGTAATTATAATCATAAATATTCGTAATCTTCTGACCTTCGATCTCAATGATGATATCACCATCCCTCATTCCTGCCTTATCTGCCGGCCCATCCATTTTAACACTGCTCAGCTTTACCCCTTCTATACCCTCAGACGTAAAATCCGGGATAGTTCCCCAATAAGCCCTGCGGGATGACTTTCCTTTCATCTGTTCTCCGCCCGTTTGCGCAACCTTTGTATAATCGGGGCGTTCAGAGTTTTTAGCCAATTCGATAATCATCGATTTTGAAAATTCGGCTATCTTTACCATACTATCGTAATTCAAAGTTTCCGCATCATCTGTGGGCCTGTTATAATCCTCGTGAACACCGGTAAAGAAATGGATTACAGGGATACCTTTCGGATAAAATGCAGTAACATCGGTCGGCTGATATGGATCTTTCTGAAGTTTAAGGTTAAAACCGGCGATTGTATTGCATTTTTCAACCAGCCTGGGCCATATACTTGATGATCCGATCCCTTCAACTATCAGACTATTCTCTTTCATACGTCCAACCATATCAAAATTAATATAGGCAATGACATCTTTTAATGGAACAACCGGATGTTCAACAAAATGTGAAGAACCAAGACAGCCCATCTCTTCTCCTGACCAGAGGGCGAAGATAATTCCGCGACGGGCTGCGGGAGGGTTCTTTTTCCACTCCCCGGCTAGTGCAGCGGCTAACTCCATAACAATGGAGACACCAGAAGCGTTATCATCGGCCCCGTTGTGGATCTGCCCCTCCTCACCCTTGCGTGCCAATGAATCAACACCTCCATAACCAATATGATCATAATGGGCACCAACGATAATAAATTCACTGCTTTCAACACCTTCACCGGGCGGCAAAAGACCAAGTACGTTACGGTCTTCATCCTTTACCTGTTCGACTGCTGTGGAAATTTTTACCCGAACATCAGGTAAATCAAAACTCCCCGTGATTTGAGGATTTTCTATATCTAGTTCTGATTGAATGGTATTAAGGTCCTTACCGGAATCTGCAAGGAGCATTTCAGCCACCTTGCCGCTTATGGAAGCGACTGCGATTCCCGATCCGGAAGATACCTTGTCGTTAGAGAGCGGGATTAACTCTCCGGCACCAGGAGAGTTTGGGCCAATAACAACCAGGAGGGCTTTCGCCCCATGTTCACGCGCTACCATTGCCTTATAACGCAGTCCCGCATAACGGTTGAGTTCAAGTCGTCTCTTCATATCAACTTTCTCAGGAACATAATGAAGCACGAGAACAATTTTATCCTTCACATCCAGGCCGGCATATGAGTCGTAACGACCAGTCTCATTTCCCGGTACAGACAGACCATAGCCGGCAAAAACCACCGGGCCCTCCACATCACCGTTCGTTGTGAAGGCCAGCGGGAGGAAATCCCTGTTTACCTCTAAATTTACCGCTTCACCTGCATTGTGTTTTCCCGTAACTTGAAAGTGATTTTTATCCGGGATTAATTTAACTCCGGAAATAAAGGGAAATGACTGAAAATATGTTCCTTTATCACCTAAAGATTTTAATCCAATCTTTTTAAAATAACCGGCAATGTATTCGGCAGCCATTTTGGTACCTTTAGAGCCGGTTAACCGCCCTTCCAATTCATCGGAAGCAAGATATCTGACTTCAGCACGAAGATCGCTTACAGTAATCTCAGATGAAAAACCGCTCTTATTTTCATCTGGAACTGAATTACCACGGGAAGGAGGGGTGGAACCTTTCTGACCTGCGCCCTCAAATATATCAAATGTCCGGGAGGATTGAGATTGAATCCGCATACCTGCCGACTTTAGTGCTTTCAGGGCAGCATTATGATCCCAGTCTGCCAGGAATATTTGGGATTTCCCTGTTGATGTCCGGTTCGAGGTCCATGCAAGTTTTTTCCCATCCGGGGAAAAGACGGGTAATCCATCAAACACATCATTAAAGGTTACCCGTATCGGTTCTTTTTCACCATTGGTATCAACAATAAACAGTTCACAATTGGTATATCCGTGCTTGTTTGAGTGAAAGATTATATATTCATTAGAGGGATGAAAATACGGGGCCCAGGACATCGATCCGAAATCGGTTATCCTGCGTATATCCGATCCGTCCAGCCGCATGGTATAGATGTCAGCAAGCATGCCGGTTTCATCAAAATGCCGCCAGACGATTCTTTCTCCGTCCGGACTGAAAAAAGGACCGCCGTCATACCCGGGCCAGTTTGTCAATCGCTTTTGATCTGAACCATCGGCATTCATGATGTAAATTTCACCAAAATAGCCGGGATTGGTTTCCAAACGTTTCTGATCTTCCGGTGAAAGATTGTCGGCTGGATATGCGTCCCGCAGGGAACAAAAAACGATTTTACCTCCATCAGGGGAATAGGCACCCTCTGCATCATAACCTATGGCCGTCGTTAAACGCTTTAATGAGCTTCCATCCCGCAGTGCAGAAAAGATATCGTAATGTTCATCGTAGTCCCAGGTATAGCGCCTTTTTTGCCCGGAGGCACGGAACTCAATTTCTGCCTGTTGTTTTGCCTTTGCATCCGGATCTAAATGGGTTGAGGCAAAAAGTACTTCCTCAGAACTTGGGCGGAAAAACGAGCACGTAGTTTTCCCGGTCCCCGGAGAAACCCGGTGTATCTTGTCCGTCTCGAAATCTAATATGTAAATCTGGTAAAAGGGGTTTCCAGGCTCGCGTTCACTTTGAAATATAAGAAATTTTCCATCTTGGGAAAAATATCCTTCACCTGCTGTAGTCTTTTCCTGGTCGGTCAACTGACGGACATTTGTTAAAAATTGTTCTTTGCCCTTTTCATCTCCCCTGCTGTCTATTATGCCACAGTTGAAAAATACCGCTGTCAGCAGTATGGTAAAAAAAGCTATAGAAAATACTCGATTCATTACGGGATCTCCTTCCTCCTCTTAATTGCATGTTTAATATGGAAAAAATTTTCGCATTGTAATACTATATCACAAAGTACCTAACTGTCAATCTATAGGTCATTTTAATTGAAAGCAAGGAGAACGTTATGCAGAAAAGGTATTATTGCAGCGCCAAACCTCCAGTCCTTCTCATTCACGGAGGTGCCGGTTCCTATAAAGATAGCCGGAATCTTCTTGAACAGAAAAGAGGCATTATCGCCGGGATAATTTCTCAAGTCTGGCCACTGCTTTGTAATGGAGAATCAGCTTTAAAAACGGTATGCCGTGTAGTTGAACTTCTTGAGGCCAGTCCTCACTTCAACGCAGGACTCGGTGCTGTAATTCAAAATGATGGGATGGTACGCCTGTCTGCCTCCCTTATGGATGGAAATAAACAGAAGTTTTCCGGTGTAATGCTGGCAACACATATTATTCATCCCTCAAAGCTGGCTTATGCCTTACAGGGCAAGGATCAGACGGTAGTCGGCCCCCTGGGAGCACAGTTGCTTGCCCGTGAATTGGGAATCCCTCCTGAAAACCCTGTAACACCGGAGCGAGTAACCCAGTGGATTTCTTCTTTAGAAAGTAAAAAAAGGGCATCTGACAGCTACAGTACTGTTGGTGCCGTTGCCCTGGATCAACAGGGCAATTTGGCCGCCGGGACCTCCACGGGCGGAACCGCCATGAACATACCTGAAAGGGTATCTGACTCAGCCACCGTTGCGGGAAACTATGCTTCGGGATTTGCTGCTATAAGTTGCACCGGTATAGGAGAACAAATTGTGAATGACGGTGTTGCTGTTAGAATAGAAACAAGGGTTAGAGACGGACGATCTATTGTTGAGGCCTCTGACACAATGTATGAGGAGGCAAACGAACGCAGATGTCAGTATGGCTGGATAGGTATTGACTTCAGGGGTAACTGGGTAATGTATCGTACCACAGAAGCAATGCCATGCGGGGCAATTAGTCTTGATGCCGGGAGTGAGATTATAGATTAGTGCAATAATATACAACGAGAACCTTTAGTTAGACGCTTAGCACCTCAACATAGAAAAAATTTTGTCGATATGTCGAAGCATTTAAATTCTAAATTCGAATATCGAAATACGAAACAATTCCAAATGACAAAAAAGCACAATGCTCCAAACTTTACGTAAGCCTTATATAGTCGACGTCTTACGGCTATGTATTTTAAAAAACGAGCATAAAAAACAAGAAGTTGATGGATAGTAGTACGAAGAAAACTTTGCTAAAACTTGTCCTCATGAAAGTGGGGGAAAGCAAGGTTTTACAAATTTGTAATACAGACATTAAAAATCTTTTCTTCCATTTGAAACGAGTTTTTTGTCATTGAGATTTTGTATTTTCGAATTTGTTTCGTATTTCCTTTTCGCAGCACTGCCTGCGAAAAGGCATAGTGTCTTATAACTTATTTTTTACATTTTCGGCAAAAATATTAGAGTTTCAAGTTTAGGAGTTTGAACTCTAAACTCTAAACAATTTCGTAACTCCAATACTCCATTACTCCATACCGATGATTCTGCTCTGGCTGCGCCACACTAAGCCTTAATCACCTAATCTACATGGGCTAAACCGTTGAGATGCCCTTGAAGGATCTCGTAAGATGCATAGCTTTTTTTCGAAAATTTGACGTGCCAATATTCACCTTCTCTCTTTTCCGATAATATATCGAACTTTACCTTGCATTTATGGAAGTGATCGATCATCATTTGAACACTTTTCTCTTCCCGAAAACGGAGTAGAAATTGCTCATCTATAACTTCTCCCCGTGATACCTTAGCAATACTTCCATGTATCGGTTTCAATAATACCTCACCCAACTGAGTAAAGATCTCCGGATTTATCGGATCGATATGCTCATGAATATACATGGCTGCACGAATAACACGATGAGTAAAGAATTCAGACGTCATCTCCGCCATTAAAGGAGCAGTGACACGGATATCCCGTAAACAAGAGCTTAATGTTACATACTTCAAGCTCTTTTCATCCGGATTGACCGGTTTAATAAGCATCCCTTCACATCCTTCCCCGTCCAGTTGTTTAATAATATTTTTAAGAGATGAAACATCCGATGGCGAAAACTTACCAAATCTCCTTACAGTTGGCATACGGTAGAGGTCAAAGAGTCTATACCGTTCTTCGATTGGAATATTATAAGGACTATTCATTACCATTAAATCAAATGCAAAAAACCGGATGTCCTCTTTTACATAAGGTGGGTGTTCTGCGTTATAAGGATTATCAGGACCTGCAAATTCCCCGCAGACAATAAGATTTGGATTTTCATCAAATATCCTTTTTATGTCCAGAAACTCCACAATTCGGTCTGTTGAAAACGGGCAAACATAGGCACTACGTGAAAAGGCTAATATACGCCCCTGAATACGTGCAATCCTGATGTTATAACCATCGACCTTTTCTTCAATATAGAATGGTCCGGTATAGGCACTACGGATGCCATTTTCCAAATGTAATATCCTGGCAATACGAGGAAAATCATAAAGGATGCCATCACGGGTAATAACTGATCCCTTTGCCAAAGATCCAACCCTTTTTGTCAACCTATAAAAGCAAATATCATCAAATTCTTCCATTATAATATCATGCTTTTTAATAGACTCTTGCCACGCGTACTCTGAAATTCCAGTGTGTTTAACAACATCATACATTTGCATATGTATCGGCTTTCTATTATTATATATTATTCCTTATTTCAATAGTCGATGTTACATGAAGCTTTATACTGATTTCAAGACAAAATTGAGGAATAATCGCCGTGGACATTGCTCTAACGCATAACTTTGTATATAAATCCTATATTTACATGAGGTTAAAATCAAGATGCATTCTTTTTCATATTGACTTCAAAAAGATGCAGCCGTATAATAGACTGCCTTTTAATTTTTAATAAAAATAGGATCTATCTAAAAGGGTGTAATGATGTACATAATCTTGGGTTGTGATGAGTCCGGAAGCGCTCTGGCACGAAGCTTAAGTAAGTCAGGAGAAGAAGTGCTTGTAATTAGTGATGACGAAAAAGCTTTGGCTGAACTGAAAGAACTCAGTATTCATACCGTTATAGCGGATATTAATACATTGGACTTAAGTACGTTATCAATTAAAGATCCTATAGCCTTCATCCTTCTCTCTAAAAACTTTAATGATAACCTGGCTTCAATAAAATGCATAAAGAAGCTGTTTCCTGATAAATTTATATTATCATGCGCAGGTAATGAGAAAGAAACATCTGAATTACTGGAAAGCGGAGCTGACCGTATCGTCCAGACAGTTAGAATTATAACGAATACAATTCTAAGTGAACTGGAAACAGCAAAACTAAAAAGGTCTGTTTTTAATCTTATAAACGTTATTAAATCAGCAGCCGAAAAAGGGCTGGCCATTTTTTTACAAGACAATCCCGACCCGGATGCTATCGCCTCCGGACTTGCATTAAAACGCATTGCAGAGAAATTCGATATCAAATCCAAGATTTATTATGGTGGAAATATTGGACATCAGCAAAATAAAACACTTGTCAATTTACTACAGGCAAATTTCATTGGATTGAAAACGACAGATGAGGCAATGGAAATTATAAACACCATTGATAAGATAGCACTTATTGAAGCTTCTATCCCTTCCAAAAACAATATATTACCCGGACATATAGTTCCCAACATTATCATAGATCATCATCAGACAGATTTTAATCTGGTAAAAGGAGAGTTTATTGAAATATTACCAAAAATCGGTGCCACTTCTACTATTATGACAAGATATCTGAGGAA
>CAZPUD010000188.1:0-8183 GCA_964589115.1 uncultured candidatus Brocadiaceae bacterium
TAACAATGAATGGCCGTGAATTACTTCATTTCTTCCGTGTACGTTGCTGCAACCGTGCACAATGGGAAATAAGGGCTATGGCAATAGAAATGCTGCGTTTAGCTAAACAAGTTGCTCCCCATATCTTCAAGGATGCTGGTCCGGGATGTGTGGATGGTAAATGCCCGGAGGGAAAAATGACCTGCGGGAAGATAGATGAGGTCAGGAAGGCATTTAAAAATCTTTCCAACCCTGGTGGCGGGTAAACTAATTCTACCGTTTTCTATATTACTAAAAAGTATTTATAACATGTATCATCTCGTGTGCAGCTTGTGTACATCACCGTTTTCTGATCCACTGTTATTTCCCATTTGCATAATTTGATTCCACATTTTCCTGTATTCTGTTACGTCTTTGGTTATGTGAATTGTCCCTACGCACTTTCCTGTTTTATTTAAATATGGAAATGTAGTGATAGTAAAGATACCTCCCATGTGTGGGTCTTCAATTTCCACCAGACACTTTGTCATCGTTTCTAAAGATTTACAACGTGGACAAGTGTTCCACGGCTCTTCTGTATTATGGAAAATTTTGTAACATTTTTTCCCTATAATCTCCCTGACGTCTATGTTAAATTTCCTTGCTACTGCCTTGTTTGCCCGAATAATATTAAAATCTGAATCGTGGATACTGATCAGGTCATCAATGATATCAAAAGTACTTTCCCAGTCAAATTCCCGGTGTTCGCTTGATAGGATCAACTGAGTCATGTTTGCATTTTCGATACTTACTGCAAGGTGGCTGGCCAGCATTGTCAGGAAGATGTTCTCATATTTATTATGTTCAAAGATATAAAATTTCTCAGGTGCGATGCTAAATGCGGCAAAAAGACCGATTAACTTCCGGTTGTTAATAAGGGGTGTATTCATAAAAGAAGTATATCTCATGTCTAAAACCGGATGGGTAAGGATATGCTTTAGTCGTGTAGATGCAGGCAGGCTTACATCTTTAATTTTAGAGAATGGAATACCTAAGGAACATACCGGTTTAAGATCTCCGCCTTCGTTATTTAACATAAGGACTACTACGTCCGCTTCGGTAAACATCTTAAAGTGTTTTGTTGCTGAACGTAAAATTAATTTGTAATCAAAGGTTTTCGAAGATAACAGAAAGGCATCCGAGAGTGCCTTAAGTCGCTGATATAATTTCTTCTCATTTGAGATAGATAACATGTTCTAAATTCTTTCTATGAAGTAAATAGAGATTATCTTTCATATTTAATCATGTATACGTTTTATGGCTGCCCCAAGTTTTGAAAGCCGTTCTTCAAGCCGCTCGTAACCACGGTCTAAATGGTAAACCCGATGAACATCGGTAATGCCTTTTGCTACCAGGCCTGCTAGTACAAGCCCTGCACCTGCCCGTAGGTCTGAGATCATTACATTTGTGCCGGATAGAAAGGGGGTACCTTTTATAATGGCATATGGTCCTTCTATTTGTATATCGGCCCCCATTCTTCGTAATTCAGCAGCGTGAATGAACCTTTCAGGGAATACCTTTTCAGTAATAATGCTTTTTCCTTCCGCCGTACATAATAAGGCCATAAACTGGGCCTGCATATCGGTGGGCATACCCGGATATGGCAGTGTTGTCAGGTCTGCTGCATGATATGAATTATTTCCTTTGATCCTTACGGAATTACCATAAGTTATTACTTCTACACCGATTTCCCTTAATTTATCGATTACTGCATTAAGGTGGTCTATCCTGGTATTTTCTAAGATGATATCACCCTTTGTAATGGCACCGGCAATCATAAATGTTCCTGCTTCTATCCTGTCGGGAATGATCTCGTAGTCAACTCCATGTAACCCCTGCACACCCTCAATGGTCAGTTTGTTTTCACCAATTCCTGTGATTTTAGCGCCTGCCTTGTTTAAGAAATTTGCAAGATCCTGTACTTCCGGTTCGCAGGCAGCGTGTTCAATGATAGTTACTCCTTCTGCCAATACCGCCGCCATCATAACATTACAAGTTCCGAGTACTGTTTTTCCTGCAAAAGAAATTTTTGTCCCCTTTAGATTATCAGCAGAGGCATTTACGTAACCCTCCGCTGTCTCGATCTGGGCACCCAATTCCTTTAATCCCTTTATATGCAGATCAATAGGACGTTGCCCTATAATACATCCCCCTGGGTAGGAAACCTTCGCTCTGCGTCTTTTACTTAACAAAGGGCCAAGTACACAGATAGATGCCCTCATTTTTCGAACAAGTTCATAAGGTGCTGTAAATTTATCACGGTGTTCTCCATCCCGAAACACTATTTTAAGTGTTCCATCCTCATATCTTTTTACTTCCCCTCCCAGATTTATGAGTATTTCCGATTGTGTTTGAATATCAACAATATTTGGCACCCCCTTTATACGGGACGGTCCGTTCAGTAATATACAAGCTGCCATAATAGGCAGCGCTGCATTTTTCGCCCCATTGATACGTACATTTCCTTCTAAGCGGTGTTCTCCCTCAATGATGATTTTATCCACTGTTTTCCTCCAGTTGTGCAATGACAGTGCGGTGTATATGCTGATAATCTTTTTTGTATTCTGCCTTTTTAAAACACTTTGTATTCCTTATCAGTTGTGCTACTTTGCTTGCTTGTGTTTCACCAACCTCTAAGATGAGAAAACCTCCTGGTTTCAGCCACTTGTTTGCACTTTCGATAATATGTTTGGATATTGAGAGACCATCTTCCCTGGCGACAAGTGCTACATGTGGTTCAAAATTCCTTACTTCTTCCTGTAGGGTATCCAGCTCGTCGATTGAAACATAGGGGGGATTGGATACAATGAAGTTTACCTTTGATTCTATCTTGTATCCGTAGAGTGGCTCAAAGATGTTGCCGCATAAAAAAGTTATCTTATCTGATACCTGATGCCTCATGGCATTGATCCTGGCTACGGCTAAAGCATCTTGAGATATATCAACTGCAAATATCCTCAGATTTTGTATCTTTTTTGCCAAAGTAACAGCAATATTGCCGCTGCCTACTCCAATGTCTATTACGAAGATTTCATCTTCGCTTGAGAAAACGCCTGATTTTTCGATAACAGCATCCACGATCATTTCTGTTTCAGGACGGGGAATTAATACCCGTTCGTCAACATAGAAATCCAGAGACATAAATTCTGCATGATTAGTAATGTACTGGAGGGGCGTCCGCTGCGCACGTCTTTGAATGGCTTGTTTGTACTGTTTAACAATAGTATCTTCAACAGGATTATCCGGATATGTGTAGAGGTAGATACGCTCGCAGTTTAAAAGACTAGATAAAATTACTTCTGCATCCAGACGTGGAGAATCGATATTATGTTTCTGTAATACTGTACTTGCCCAAAGAATAAGGCTGGAGATTGTATGTTTATCCAGAAGTCTATTCCGTTCACTCATTTTTAATAATACTTATGCCTTTATCGTATAGGAAATTCAATGTTTTGTTGTAGGGCAGCCCTTTAGGGTTGCCATCCCTGTGCAATTATTCTGGCGTAGAAGCAAGGCTAAAGTCTTGCCCTACATCTCCATAATAGATAAAAGTTGCCGAAGGGCTAATTTAATATGAGGGTGGGAAATAATAAGTTCTGTTGTACTGTTTGGTTACATTAAGATGTATTTGCCTGGCTTGGCTCTGATGGTACCATATTTTATCGTTCTTTTTAAAGACAAGCAGTACCATAAGAAAAAATTATTCTGATGTCCCCCTTATACGGCTGCATACAACTGTTTTAACTGTTCTTCTTTATAATAGGCGATTAAAGCATCGATTATTTCATCAAGGTATCCAAGCATGACCTGATCAAGGTTATATACTGAGAAGTTAATCCGGTGATCGGTAACCCGATTTTGAGAGTAGTTATATGTACGAATTTTTTCGCTGCGGTCGCCAGTTCCTATTTGATCACGGCGTATTTGATCTCTTTCGCTTCGCTTCTTATCTTCTGATTGTTCATACAGTCTGCTTCTTAAGATACGCATGGCCTTTGCACGGTTTTTGTGTTGAGATTTCTCATCAAGACATTTCACCACTAACCCGGTAGGAATATGGGTAACTCTTACTGCTGAACTCGTTTTGTTTACCTTTTGTCCGCCTGGACCCGAAGCTCTGAATGTGTCAATAACAAGGTCGTTTGGATTGATATCGATCTCTACTTCTTCCATTTCCGGCAGTATGGCTACTGTTGCTGTTGAGGTATGAACCCTGCCACTGGCTTCCGTTTGAGGTACCCTTTGAACGCGATGGGTGCCACTTTCGAAGCGCAGCTTTTGGTACACATTTTTTCCCTCGATGGAGAAGGTTACTTCCTTGAATCCCCCCAGGCCTGTTTCGCTGCAATCGAAAAGCTCTACCTTCCATCCCTGGCTTTCTGCATATTTGGTATACATCCGGAAAAGGTCTGCAGCAAATATAGCGGCTTCTTCTCCGCCTGTTCCGGCTCTTATCTCCGCAATTACGTTCTTACTGGATATTTTATCCTCGGTAACAAATAACCCCTTGATCTCGTCAATAATAGCCTCTTCCTGCCGTGCTAATTCCACAAGCTCTTCCCTTACCATTTCAATCAATTCCTTATCGGCTTTTTCCTGGGTTAAAAGTTCTTCTGCCTCCTGTTTTTTTGCACGGATTTCTGTAAGCTGCAGATACTTGCCTGCTATTTTGGAAAGATTACCATGTTCCTTTACGTATGCTGTATAACGACCTGAGTCTGCAATTACCACGGGATCGGATAATAGCTTCTCAAGTTCATGATATCTCTCGTATATCTTTTCTATTTTTTTTAAAAAATTATTATTCATTCTGATTTACAACTTCTTTAGTCTTTTGGCTCTTTCTAAATCTCTTTTGAAACTTCTCTATTTGGCCTGCACTATCTACAAATTTTTGCTTGCCGGTGTAAAAAGGGTGGCATTTTGAGCATACTTCTACTGTAATTTTAGGTTTTGTTGACCTTGTTTTAAAAGTCTCTCCGCACCCACATGTTACTAATGTTTCTATATACTCTGGATGGATATCTTTCTTCATTAAATTTCCCCTAAATAAATAATGCGTTCTAAGGAACGCATAATAAAGTAAGACAATATGAACCGAAAACTTACATAAATATTAACAAACCGGAAAACGTTCTGCAATAGAAATTTTCTTGATAAAATTCGTTTGAATATTTATGGTAATTGTATATAATAAACATTTTAGCTTTTTCAATTTATAATTCAGTAAATGAAATTGAGGCGCTTATGTTTGAGGCGATTTCAAATAGTCTTGAGAGTGTTTTTAGTAAGCTTCGCGGCAAAGGGCGGCTTACGGAATCCAATATCAAGGAAGGGCTTCATGAGGTGCGTTTAGCGCTTCTTGAGGCAGATGTAAACTACAAGGTTGTAAAGGACTTTATTCAACATGTTACGGAACGAGCTGTTGGCGAAGAGGTGATTAAGAGTATTGCACCCGGACAACAGGTGATAAAGATAGTTCATGATGAATTAATTAAGCTGATGGGCGAGTCTGATACATCAGTCCCTTTTAAGGATGGTGAGCAGACGTTAATTATGTTGATAGGGTTGCAGGGAAGTGGAAAAACCACCACGGCTGGAAAGCTTGCCAAGACCATTATGTCAAAAGGAAGGAAACCGCTCCTTGTTGCTGCCGATGTCCAGCGGCCTGCTGCTATTGAACAATTGAAAGTGCTGGGCCAGCAGCTAAACGTACCGGTATACTTTGAGCATCAGTCTTTACCAGTGAAAATATGTAAAAATGCCGTAAAATTCGCCAAAGAAAATATGAATGATGTTGTTATCTTTGATACTGCCGGAAGGCTGCATATTGATGAAGAGTTGATGTCCGAACTTACAGAAATCAAAGAAAAATTGCAGCCGCATCAGATTTATTTTGTTTGTGATTCAATGACAGGCCAGGATGCTGTTAACAGCGCAAAGGAATTTAATAGTCAATTGGGATTTGATGGCGTGATTTTGACTAAACTCGATGGTGATACCAGAGGTGGTGCCGCTCTTTCAATACGGGCAGTAACAGGAAAGCCAATTAAGTTTGTAGGTATTGGTGAGAAGTTGGACCGCCTTGAGGAATTTCATCCAGACCGCATGGCCTCCCGGATACTTGGAATGGGTGACGTTGTATCTCTTGTGGAAAGGGCTCAGCAAGCGATAGACCAGGAAGAGGCCCAAAAACTTAGTAAAAAGATACAGAGTGATACGCTTGGACTTGATGATTTTCTTGCACAGCTTCAACAGATTAAGAAGATGGGACCACTTAAGGAAATCATAGGAATGATTCCTGGTATAGGAAATAAGGTCGATGGCATGAACGTGGATGAAAAACAGTTGCAAAAGGTTGAAGCAATTATCAAATCCATGACAACAGAAGAAAGATCGGATCCGGACATTGTTAACGGGAGTCGAAGGCAACGGGTTGCGACCGGAAGTGGAACGACAATTCAGGACGTAAATCAACTACTTAAGCAATTTAAATCGATGAAGAAGTTGATGAAACATTTTAAAGGAAGCGAAAAAAGTCTTAAGAGAATGGGGCCGCTTTCTAAAGGTTTTCCATTTGGAAAAGGTATGATACGATAATTCTTGGTAAGGAGAAAATGATGGCAGTAAGGTTAAGAATGAAGAGGATGGGGCGTAAAAACAGACCCTTTTATAGGATCGGTGCGTTTGATGCCCATGAAGAGCGGGACGGAAAAGTTATTGAGAACCTGGGAACATACGATCCACTGGAATCGGATAATGAAAAACAGGTTACTTTAAAAAAGGATAGAGTGGAGTATTGGTTGAGCGTTGGTGCGAAACCCACTGAATCTGTTGCCAGTGTTTTGAAAAGATTTGGTATTGCGTTAAAAAAGTAAATCATGAGAATTGATATCCTAACATTATTTCCAGAGATGTTTGGCAACGTGCTTGGTAGCAGTATTCTTGATATCGCCAGGGAAAAGGGGCTCGTTCAATATAACCTGTTCAATATCCGTGAATATGCTGAAAACAGGCGATGTGTGGATGACAGGCCGTATGGCGGAGGACCTGGTATGGTACTGAAGCCTGAGCCTATCTTTAACACGGTAGCAACGATAGAGCGGCAAACGGACATTCGTCCTAAAAAGATATTATTAACTCCGCAGGGCCGCCAGTTTTCTCAATCCATTGCCCGGGAACTATCTAAAGAGCCTTATCTAATGCTTATCTGCGGTCATTATGAGGGTTTTGATGAAAGGGTCCGAACAGGGCTGGATGTATTTGAGATTTCTATTGGTGATTATGTCCTTTCCGGTGGTGAGATACCGGCTATGGTGATTATTGATGCTGTAGTACGCCTCGTGCCAGGTGTGTTGGGAGATCCGAATTCTACAACTAATGAGTCGTTTAGCGACAACTTATTAGAATATCCGCAATATACCCGTCCGGCAGAATATCAGGGTATGAAGGTACCTGATGTGCTCATATCAGGTCACCACCAAAAAATAGAAGCATGGCAAAGGGACCACGCAATAAAAAGGACCCTGGAAAGAAGACCGGACCTTTTTAACAAAAAAATTTGATGTAAGATAGAGCATTGCTTGTTAACGTATTCAGCTAAATGGGGAGATAGAGTCGTGAATATTATTGATACCGTTGAAAAAGAACAAATGAAAAAGTCGATATCTCAGTTCTCTATAGGGGACCAGGTAGATGTATCAGTGAAGATTATTGAGGGTGATAAGGAACGAATTCAGGTTTTTGGTGGTGTGGTAATTGCTAAAAATGGCGGTGGTTTTAAAGAGACCTTTACGGTAAGGCGCATAGTTCAAGGTGAAGGGGTAGAACGGGTATTTCCTGTCCATTCTCCTAAGATTGTTGATATCAAGGTAATCAAGTCAGGCAGAGTAAGGCGTGCGAAACTTTACTATATGCGTGAAAGGACAGGGAAGGGGACGAGGCTCCAGGAGAAATTTGTAAAAGAAAACCAGAAAACAAAGAGTTAATAGATTTCCGGAAGGTCTCATAACAAACCGGTAATATTATCTAGCGCAGCATAGCTGTAATTAATCTTAAAAATTGGATAAAGCCTTGCGGGCATTTTATGCTAAATATATTATTCCCATAATAAAGATATTTAAACGCAGGGCTGAGGCTGCGCCGTACAGGGAAGACAAAAGAAC
>CAZPUD010000189.1:0-8139 GCA_964589115.1 uncultured candidatus Brocadiaceae bacterium
TGAAGGTATTACAGGCTGAATTGCCGGATAAGCTTTATGAACAAATTAAATTACTTATAGATGCTGGCTGGTTTCAAGATGAAAAGTCCGTTATCACAGAAGCCTTGCGTCGTTTTCTTGAAACTCACAAACCTGAGCTTATGGAAAAATTCATAAAAGAAGATATTGAATGGGGACTGCGTGGAAAAGACTGATTCCATCCAGAACGTTATATTAGATGCAGGCCCAATAATTCATCTCGAAGAGATTGACTGCCTTTATCTTTTAATGGATTTTCAAAGGCTAATAATTCCCGATGCGGTATGGCGTGAGGTAGAGTATCACAAACCGTCTGTTTTCAAAAACAGAGATATTAATTTTGAAAAAGTTAAAAGAGAATATGGTCTCATATGAAAAATGTATGAACTGATTTAATTGGTTAATGGCGCAAGAGAATTTTCCTGCCAGGTATTGCCTTGTCCTGATAGGCATTTATTATGTTTATGCCTGCTGCATCGCCTTGTTCGGCGGCCGCACTTGCTCAAACCGGCTCACCTGAGCTTCCTGGACTTTCTTCCTACGGACCTTGCGAACCACAACTCGCACAGCGCCTCTTTCGATAACATCGCCCCCTCGCACTTCCCTGCTTAGATGACCGCTGACCCAATCATTGAGTGTACGAGCACCGGCCGCCGGGGAATCAACACTTAGGTCGATGCCTGTTATGGCCTTCAATCGGTCAACGGAAACCCCTCCACCTGTAACCCAGGTGGAACCAGATTCGACAATGTGGGCAGGAAGGCGATCGTACTCGTCCTCGATCTCGCCCACCAATTCCTCCAGGATATCTTCAAGAGTAACTATCCCCACCACTCTGCCGTCAGCGTCACGCACCAAGGCAATGTGTGTGTGCTCGCGCATCATCTGCTCAAGACATACGGCGATTCGTTCATCATCTTTGAGGGATATGATCGGGCGGATGATAGTACGGAAGGTGGGTTCATGTGGGGCCATGCGCATCGTGGCAATGATGTCCTTGAAGTTTGCATAGCCGATGATAGTCTGCGGGTCGCCCTTCCGTGTGACTACGGGAAAGCGTGTATGCATATCGAGGTGGGCTGTGATCAGGTTGTCCGCCAGTGAGGCATTCGCATCGAGTGTGGTTACATGTTCCGCCGGGAGCATGATAGTACGGATTGAGCGCGACTGCAACTCCATCGCTCCCAGAATGATACGCTCCTCCCGGTGCCCAATGAGCCGTGAGGCACGGGCCATGGCGGCTATAGTGCGAAGTTCCTGAAGCTCTACCGTCTTAGACTTACCTGCATCGCCCGAGCCAAGGCGGCGCTCACCCCACGACATGACACCCATAACGACCGTTTCAAAAAGCCACACGGCAGGCCAGACGCTGAAGGAGAACCAACGCATGAAAGGTGAAAGGGTAAGACACACCCTTTCCGCATTGCGTAGTGCGAACACCTTTGGTATCAACTCTCCGACGATAATTGTTACGACGGTTAGAGGAACAACCACGAGCGCAATGGCCAGAACCTCAGCCGTACCCTCCGAAACACCCAGGTGACTAATAAGGGCCGGGGCCACATCCTCCGCGGCGCCGGTCCCACCGACAGCCGCTGCGATGGCGCCAACCAGTGTAATCCCCAGTTGGACGACGGCCAGGCTCGCCTCCATGTTCTGCTTCATGTACAGGGCGACTTTCGCCCCGCTCCGGTGATCATCCGCGAGCCTCCGTAGCCGGGCGAGGCTCACGGACGCCAAGGCAATTTCGTATGCTGCAAAAACGCTGTTGATGCCGATCATGGTGACCATGATGGCAAGTTCAAATCCCCACATGTACCCCTGTATCAAAACCTCCTGTTGTAAGCGACGATCTGCTGCCGTGAGTGCCACAGGCAAGCACACTTCTTTGCCGCTGAATATTAATTAGATAGTATTACAAAAGTGAAAAAGAATGCAAGCTTTTTCAGTTTTTCCTGAGAAAGAACGGGTTGGATCATTCCAGGTTATCCATTATCCGGGAATTGATGTTTTGTAAATTCATATACATAAAATGAAAATTTCTGTACAATCAAGCTCAGGTAGATTAGGCCAGAAGGGCAGAAAGGGGATAGTCAGAGGCGAAAGCTCCTGGAAGAAATTGTATTGGGTATGTTATTTAAATTTGTTGATAAAGTCTCTTGCTGCCGCAAGATAGTCTTTTACTGCATGAACATTATAGATACCGCCTCTATAATATCCATAAATATGGAGAGAATCGTAAAGGATCTCGAATTCTTTCAGCAATTTTCCATTATGGACTGCAAAATACTTTCTTAATACCTTTCTGTATTCATCTATTGACTTTGGCAATTCTTTTTCCAGGATACCTTTCTTAATAAGAGCCTCATTAATAGCTTCGAGTACTGCTAAGTAGGCAGTTCCAAATGCTTCCCGTACTGGCTTCTTATCAGTATAGAATTTTCCCTCAATTGGCGCTTTTGCAAGTATATCTTTTGCATTCTGTAAATAACGTAATGCTTCTTTCATTTTTTAGCTCCATAAGCATTTGGACGATCGTGTTAATTCTCTGGATAGCTGTCGTACGATTGGATTAATTTTTTGGACGAGGTACCTAAAGTCCTCTTCCTGTCCCTTCTTATATGAAATATTTTATCATTACCAAATCATTGCGTCAATTTGATTACACAATTCCTTTTAAAAAAGGTTTACACGGTTGTGTGTTAAAAAGAAGCGAACACGTATGTCATTTTAATATAAAATTAACACCTCCTTAACGTTTCCTTAATATTTGAAGGATATAATATCATCATGATTAAGAGTAAACTGATCTTGTAAAACATGAAATTTCTTTCTTCTTCCATAGTTTATGAGAAAGTATAACATGAATTGGTTCTTCCAGATGGAGAGTTATATTAGAAAAATAATAAATAGAGCGAAATAAGGAGGTTAAGTTTATGATAACGAATATATTTTTTATTTGTCCCAACTGCGGTAACGATAAAGAGTTTAGAATTTTTACAAGTAATTTCCGGGATATTAAACAATCCCCTGAGTTGGGAATACGTATTGAAGAAAGCGATGCACTGCCGAATTTGCGACAGACCGATACCTATGTCGAATGTAAGTTTTGTTTTCAAAGGTTTGAGTACGATAATGCTATAGCTATCGGGAAAAGGTACGTCCAAACATTCCGGAGGCTTCAAAGAACAAAGCGCATTCCTGAAAAATAGAAAAGTTAAACCTATAGTTGATTATTATTGTATTTAAGTTCATATAGTATCAAACTGATAGGAATAATCTCAGCTTTTGTAATAGTAGGTTGCATGGGATACTTGGCATTCCACGAATTCTCAAAATGGGGAATTTTTTGATGAAAGGTTAGTGAATTAAATTACATGCTTTGCTTGTTGCTTAGGCAGCGTAATTATGAATTTGCTTCCAACACCAGGAGTGCTTTCAACGTGAATGAATCCATGATGTAGATTTACAATGTGTTTGACTATGGAGAGCCCCAATCCTGTTCCGCCCATTTCCCTCGAACGGGCTGAATCAACACGATAGAATCTCTCAAAGATACGTGGGATATGTTCTTTGGGAATGCCTATGCCCGTGTCTGATACCTCAAATATAATTGACTCATTGATAAATTCAACCTTTAAACCTATCCTGCCATTCCTGGGTGTATATTTTACGGCATTATCAAGCAGATTTGTTAGTAGTTGGCAAAGGGTGTACTCATTTGTCTCTATCATTGGTATATTATGAGGTATGCTGAGTTCAAAAGTTTGATCCTTCTGCACACAGTGTTCATTATAGCGGGAAGAGATACTTTCCAGGAAGGGTCGTATATCCATATTGTGAAGTTCTATCGTTAAATCATGAGAATCTAATTTGGACAGATCAAGGATGTCTTTAATCAGGTTATCAAGCCTTTGGGTATGCTTCATCATGATACCGAGAAACTCCTGCGATTGTTCCCGATCTATTGTGGTATTATCAAGTAATGTTTCCAGATATCCTTTTATGGAAGCAAGCGGTGTTCTAAGCTCGTGGGATACGTTTGCAACAAATTCTTTCCGCGCGTTTTCAAGTCTGCGCAGTTCTGTGATATCGTGAAACAGGATAAGGATTCCACGTGTAGTTGTATCAATCTGAACAGGAGAAAGATGTGCCTGGAGCAATTTCTTCTCCGATGTGGTTAGTTCGATTTCCAATGTCCTGGATATTTGAGTTTTCATAACTTCCCTTACCGAGCTGCACAATTTCTCGTTTCTTACCCTTTCCCACAAATAATCCTTGTTTACAGTTACCGTTGATATGCCGAACAGTGCCTTTGCCGCCTGGTTGATGATAACTATTTTCTCCTGCATATCCGTTGAAATTAATGCATTGTTCATATGCGCCATGATGGCATCGAGTTTATTTTTGTCGTCAAGGATGGTCTGCATCTGGGATTGAAGCTCAACGCCTATGGCATTAATCGCATTTGCCAAATCACCTATTTCATCAGAAGAAGTGATCTCTGCTTTTCGTCCGAAATCGCCCCGTGCAATATGCTGCGCTATCCGGGTAATTTTTGACAGGGGGGCCGTATTTACCTTAATAATGACAAAAGAAACTATTAAGGTAACCGCAAATGCAACGAGCATAGAGAGGGAAATTGTTTTTATTATTGCAGCTAAACTTCGTTCGTGCGTTTTCAAGGAGGCCGATACCCCTACGAGAAACTCTTTCTCTTTATTTACCTTCACCGGGCTAACACTATAGATTAGTCCGGATCGTTTATCGTGATAAATATTATTCAAGGTATCTTTTTGCAGGATATTTGTACTGTTTTCTTTCATATAAGACCTCAAAGGCCCGGTAATCCCAGATTGGCTAATAATACTCCCCGCCTGGTCTGAAACAATGATACCCATATTTGAATGCTTGCTCAGCATTTTACAAATATTCAGGGTCTCTTCAGTATCGTTTTTGGATAATGTGGTCTTGATTAATTGGCTGATTGATATTGTATGGGATTCTAAATTGTTTGTTAATAAATCGAGATAGTGCTTTTTTACTACCCTGGCTGCAAAATATCCCGTGAACGCCAGGCACAAACAAAAAAGAGAGATATAGCTTACAAATATTTTCCAGAATAATTTATTTTTAAACATCCTTTTATTCTTTGAATTTATAACCGATTCCCCGTATGGTAACGATACGGTTTGCAAACGTTTTTAGTTTTTTTCTCAAGGAGGCAATATGTACATCGATTGTCCTGTCAGTGACGGAAGTCTCAGGCCCGGAAGCCGCATCAACTAACTGATCTCTGGTAAATACCCTTCCCTGTTTGCTGGCTAGTTGGTATAAAATCTTAAATTCGGTAAGTGTTAATGGAATGGTTTTTTCCTGTATGGTTACCTCGTGTTTGGATACGTCTATTGCAAGACCATCTATTTCTACATAATCTTTTGTTGACGAAGGGGATCTTGTCCGCCTGAGGACGGCTTCTATGCGTGCTACAAGTTCTTTTGGGCTAAAAGGCTTTGTTACATAATCATCGGCGCCTAATTTTAAACCAACCGTTATATCATCCTCTTCGCCTTTTGCCGTTAACATTACAATGGCAGTCGCAGCTAACTCCGGTATTGCCTTTAACCTTCTGCATACCTCAAGGCCGTCAATCCCTGGCAGCATGAGGTCCAGGATAATAAGCTCTGGCCTGTCCTTTCTGGCAAGAAATAATGCATCCTCTCCATTGTAAGCAACTATTGCTTTATAGCCATCTTTTTCAAGATGGTAGCGGATCAATTTTACAAGGTCTTGTTCGTCGTCTACAATAAGGATTTTTTCTTTCGGCATCGTATTCTTAATTATCGTATAAAATTATGGTATTGAAAAGATTATTTGTAACCTCTTTGTTTAAAGAAGTCAATGTATTTTAAGTTATCTGTGTCTTTTTACCCCGGTAAAGGTGTGTTGTATACGTCCTTACCAGCCAATGACATGCCGAAACGTTTCGGTTCAATCGTGGACGATTGAACCAACACGACCGACTCGGGGTAGCACTGATAAATTGAGCATGTTCGGTTTCACGTATTGAATACTATAACACAAGGTTCGCCCCTACAAAAGAACTTTGAATTCCCATTCCTGGTTTTAGGGTTAACTTAAGAAACCCATCTCAAGAAACTCCATGGAGAGGTGTACTGTTTCCCTACAAACTTAATACAAAACTCATAACTTCTTAACAATGTCTTAATATTTAAAGGCTATAATTTTTACGGGCCGTATACAAGGAAGACTTTTAGCTCCTCGTATCACGAAATTAATTGGAGCAATTTCAGCTTTTGTGGTAGTAGGTTGTTGGGATACTTGGCATTCCATGAGTTTTGAAACGGGGATTTCTTTGTTGAAAGAAAAAATTCTCATCGTAGATGATGAACAAGACCTTGTAACATTAATCCGTTATCATCTTGAAAAAGATGGCTATAAAGCAATATCTGCCCATAACGGAGAAGATGCACTGTTTTTGGCGAGAAAAGAAAAACCCGAACTTATCGTGTTGGACCTCATGTTGCCAGGGATTGACGGCCTTGAGGTATGCAGAAGGTTAAAGGCAATTCCGGAATTGGCAACGATTGCTATTGTAATGTTAACAGCAAAAGGCGAAGAAGACGACATAACCGTTGGCTTAAAATTAGGCGCCGATGATTATGTAACAAAACCGTTTAGCCCAAAAGAACTTGTAGCACGTGTACAAGCAGTTCTCAGACGGACAAAGACTGCTTCATTACCAAAAGATTATATTGAAATAGACGGCCTTACGATCGATACCTATAAACATGAAGTAACTATAAAAAATGAGGTTATTCCATTAACCCTTACAGAATTTAAACTTCTTCACCAGCTTACCAGCAAGGTTGGAAGGGTATTTACCAGAGACCAATTGCTTGATGCTATTTCGGGGTCTGTGGTATCTGTTACTGACAGGACGATAGATGTACATATTGTTTCCCTAAGAAAAAAATTAAAATCCTTTTCAAACCGTATTGTCACCATACGAGGGATCGGCTATAAATTTAGTGAATAATTAAACTTCTTACTGGCATTTCTCTAGGTAATAGTAAATCTCAGCTTGCAAAAATAAGTAACCTAAAGGTTGCTGCCGTTTCCTCATTCATTCCCTGATGAACTATAATGAGCAACCGTCTTAAATTTATTATTAGAAGGAGGTAGCATGGTAGCCGAAATTACTTTCCTATCAAGAACAAACCAAAAATCAAACATCGACAAAGACATCGAGAGTGAATTTAAAACCATCATAACACATGAATCTATATTTACCAAATTTCAGCCCATTGTTTGTCTCGCAACAGGGGATATCGTAGGATATGAAGCTTTAAGTAGAGGGCCTGAGGCAAGTATATTTGAAAATCCAGCATACCTGTTTGAAGTTGCCGAAGAACTCGAACAATTAGAGGAGTTGGATATGTTATGTAGAAAAAAGGCCTTGTTTCATGCAAAAAAACTGGGTTTAGACAAACAATTTACCAAACTATTCATCAATATAGATGCGGCATGCATATCATATGTAAGACATGATACAGGAAAGACAAAGGCCTTAATAGAAGAATTTGGGTTTGAAATAGAAAATATAGTCCTTGAGATTACTGAAAGAGCTTTTATAAAGGACTCTAAGATGTTTTATCAAGCACTGACCCACTATCAATCGCAAGGGTTTTCAATAGCTATAGATGACCTGGGTTCCGGAAGTGCAGGCTTGAGGATGGTTTCTGAAATGAATCCAGAGAAGGTTAAAATTGATAAATTCCTTATTGAGAATATTGATAAATCCTTTAAAAAACAAGCTATTTTAAAAACGCTTGTAGATATGTGCCATAAATTATTTAATTCAAAAATTGTGGCTGAAGGTATAGAGACCGTTGAGGAATGTAGAACCGTTAAAGAACTGGGAGTAGATTGGGGACAGGGCTATCTTTTTGGCAAACCGGCTTCTTTCCTCCAATCCATCCCTGTTACGATAAGAAATAAACTTGCCCTGTATGGCCGTATTTCTGAGTGTTGTGAGAAAATTTTCTCAGATGAAACCAAAATTGGAAGCATAGCATCTTTTGATATTCCTGTTTTTCA
>CAZPUD010000190.1:0-8107 GCA_964589115.1 uncultured candidatus Brocadiaceae bacterium
TTTTTATCTTTTCAGCATCTTCATTGCTGATAACGATATCAACACCGGCAGAACCTGTGGTACCCTTCGCTGTAATACACAATGGGTTTTTACCGGTACGCATTCCCTCTCTGTTTTCAATACTTCCACTGCTAACATGATAAACCGTGTGTATCGGTCCGTAAACCTTTTCACCCTTTTCATCATAAATATTAATATAAACCGCCGGCGTGATTTCCATGTTTCTTGCATCTATAATAATACCGGTATATTTTGATTCCGTTAAAGATACAGTTTCCTCAGCATTCATCTTTTTGTTAATGCAAAGTGAAATAATTTTACCAATAGGTACCTGCATGATTACCTCATAGACCCCATCATTCCATGTCTCCTTTACCACTTCTGCGTTTAGCAAGGTGCCTTCAACTTCCGATTTCAGAACCTCGCTTATATTAATAAGATCCGACATCACAGTTTTTGAATCTATATGAACACCTTTAATAGTTTCCAGCAAATTTCTCTGGGCATCTAAAGTGGCTCCCCTTCTCGCAAGGGCCTTGCCCTGTGCAGAATTATTTGTACCTGAAGGTGCCGAAGCCATTCCCTTTGCCATAACGTATTTTGTTTTCCAATTGATTGTACCTGTTTTTCCTTCACCTAAAGTAGCTCTGACGCTGCCATCCTCTGCATATACAGCCTTACCCTGGCCAGCTTTTACAATGCCATTGTTGATACATATAAATCCTGTTATGATTACAACTGACATACACAACATACATTTTCGTACATACATGGCTTCACTCCTTTTTTTAAATAGCTAATGTGAAATAATTATTTATCAATCATTCTACTCCCATAAAAAAACCGTACTATCCTAAAACTTTCAAGGAACTTATAGTACGGCTTTTTGTAGTTAGGCAGAATTCTCATCAATATAGACCGCTGCCGAATCTCTTATTAAAAACATATTATGTTTGGGGTTTATATAGCAATTTGTATCATAGTTATATATGTTCTTGAAAAATTATCAATAGAAATATTTATCGTATATATCCTGAATTCATAACATATGAGATAAAATATTTCATATAGGTTAAAATGAGAGAGTTTTCAGGATTCATATGAATTCCTAGATCATATTTTGTTAATATTGTTGGCGTTATGCCTACAATAAAGATTCCCAGGAGTATTCCGAACATAAGTCCACTGAGTTTGTTCAACAAGCCTGAAAATCCCAGTACACCAAAGAACATAATCACTCCCATTAGCGCGAAGTCCAAACAGTACATTGTTACGTTCCCTATGCTATTTCTTATTGCGCGGAAGTGTTACAATAAGTAATGCCAGAAAAAATATAATGATTAGAAAATCCATTTTTGACACCTCCTTAAAATTTTAATACTGTTCAACACAATTATTTTTATCCTTTTTATTTTCTATATCGCCAGTGATAAGCAGTTCATTTATTACCTCACTGATTAACATCCTAAACGTTTCCATATCACCTTTGAGTCCCTTCAGATGCAAAAAGGGGTCTTCATGACTAAGTGCAGCATTTTCTTTTTTTACTATATTTGTATTTTCTTTATCTTTACTATGGGCGTTTTGTGTTTTTGAAAAAATCGGTTTTTCCTTAAAAATAATATATGCTGTGGAAAAGCCCAATCCATAAATAAGAATAGAGACAAGAATAGTTTTTTTCATATTTATATGATCACTGCAAAATGTAATTTTGGTGCAATATTTATAATATAATCTCCTTTAACTCCTGATCCTGAACCTTGATATATTGACCATTTTTGAGGCAGATACCCTCAATCAAAAGAATCCAATATCCTTGCGAAACCATCGTGATACGGGCTTCTGTGTAACTTATGTCAGTAATTGGCTTCGATACATTTTTAATTGCTAGCATTTCCTTCCAGTGGAAGTAGCCCGATGAATCACCTAAAGCAAGGGATATTTTTAAATTGTAAATGCGCACCCCCTGTCTTTCGAGTCCTGATCTGATCCAGGAAACAAGGTCTTCATCAAGTTCTATAGTTCTATTAGAGTTGTCACTGTAAAAATCTTTTATAGTATCTTTTGTATTCAGTTTTCTAAATTGATACTCCGTGCCATCAGCAACTATGAGGTAATCAGGGTTATGGTCGGGATATGCAACAATTTTAAAGCCAAAATAGGATATGATTTCCTGCATGGTTTTTTCAGTTATACCGGGGGGAAATTTAACATGCATATCTGCAACCAGAGTAGTGCCTTCTATGATATGGGCATTTTTATACCTTTTATACTCTTCCTTACTTAAATAATTTTTTGGTACCTTATCTGAATGGGGAATATCTATAGCCTTTTTTTCTTCAATATTTCTTTCTTTTTCAAGTGCTTCCTTTTTCTGCTTATCTATTTGTTTTTCAGCTTCTTTATCGGTATCAACCGGCCGATACATGGCGTTCTCTGATGATTTCTTTAGTTCATCATACCTGTGTAATAAATTAGCCGGAATAAGTGAAAAACCTTTTATGGAATTATTACCATTCATACGTTTTGTTCCTGATACTTTGGCGGGAAGAATCAGAATTATTATGATGATTGTGTTGCAGAGAAGGGATATCATGAAGTATTTAAGAAGGCGTTTCATTTATTTTTTCTCCTTCTGCTTTAAAATAGACCTTCGTCAAACCTATTTCACGGGCTGATTGCAACAGAGAGAGTACATCACCTAACGGTACATCCTTATCGCCATTAATTATTATTGTAATGTTATTTCGTGACTCCTTTACCCGCGACAACTTCATGGAAAGTTCCTTTTGTGTCAAAACTGGTTCTTTGTTTAAAAAAAGTTTCCCGTTTTTTTCAATAGTAATTGTGATAAAATTCTCAGGTTTAGCGTTCTGCGTCATATGCAACCGTGGATTTTCAACATCAATTAATTCAAGGAACACCATCCTGGTCATGCCGATAATGCAAAAAATTATAATGATGAATATAATGTCTAATAATGCCAGCATATTGAATTCCGGCATAACGGCATGTTTTTTTAATAATTTCATTTAATAGCCTTTCCTCTCCAAAAGTACCTTTACACACTTTAAGCCTTGCAATGAACTATTATTGAGTTTTACAACTACGCATCTCTTCAACCGCATTTCATTTTGATTTTTGATATTTGGATTCTGCCAGTTTAAATTCGTTTAATATTAACTCGATTCTTGTTATAGTCTTATCTGCTATACCCCCGAAAAAATGGCTTGCCGCCAAATTTACCAGTGCAACAACCAAACCGAGAAGGGTGGTTACCATAGCCTCTGAAATGCCTCCTGAGATTAATGACATGTCAACAGTTTTACTCATTGTTCCGAATGCCTTGATTAGGCCCGTTATAGTACCAAGCAAACCCAGTGCTGGTGCAATAACAGCGCATGCATTCAGGATGCGTAAATAACTATGTGACCTGCTAAACTCTTCATCCAGTGCGATTGCCATTACATTGTTCATTACCTCGCCACGTGGTATATCGGGAAGTAAATGACGAAATACGCGTGCAAATATATCGCGTGTTTTATTTGAAAGTTGATATGCATCACCGAATTTTCCCTCTTTAACAAATGTAATAATTTTTGCTTCCCGAAATGGATTTCTGCCTGCCCAGATGAGACACCAAAATGTTGCCCTCTCAATAATTACTCCAATTGATAACACCCAGAGAAAAATAAGGGATGCCCCTATTATCCCGCCGTTTTCTAAAATGGTATTTAAAATATTCACTATTCACTCCTTTTATTTTTCACATCTTGATAATTAATTACTTTTTATCATCGCGAACTAATGTGAATGAAGGGAATACCTGCTATTAACCAATACACAACGGTAACATTTGTGACAGGTAAATTCGCATAAACCAAGGGTCCTTGATGCAATGCATTTTCGTAGTTCATTTATCTTTTCGTCTGAGATATTACTTCTTCCTATTCTGAATTTTCCTTTTTCCTCGCATATGCCGGTCTGGTCTTCAATGTTACTGTTTTCTGATAAACCAAATTGGCTACCCTGTATTCTCCTTGCATAATCTAATTTCCTTACAATATCTATGCCCGGTCTCTCATAATTAATCAAATACTCGCCACTGGCAGAAGCAGTGCCAGATTTTAATGAAAATGTCCACAACATGAGAAGAAGTAAAATAATCATTGTCAGGTTCTCCATTGTGCGCTTTTCACGTTATTTATTTGACCTCATAACGCATTGTAGCCACAATTGATTGTTTTTTATAGCCATTCTCCACAACTAATCCAATACTTTTCCATATAGAAGATTACAAACATAGCAACTTTTTCTTCCACAGGAAAATTCACAAAGTCCAAATGTGCTGTGCTGAATTCCGCTTAGAAGTTCACGAGTTTCATCCAAAGCAACCTTCATGGCTATATTCATTAAATTATCTCTTGCTTTCGCAGAATTCTCCGATTTTATTTCAGCACTACTTTTTTTATTACTTTGCTGTGTAAAGGGATTCGAAATGTTATTTATGGTTTCCTGTGTTTCCACATCCAATTTTAGTTTGGAAATCCTCGTCTGTACCTTTAAGAGATCGCTTTTGAGTGTTAACAACCTATCGTTTAACCATTTCTGTCTTTCCTTATAAGCGTTATCGAATGAAATCCAGGTGTTTTCTGCTGCGTCATTATCGGTAGACTGCAACATGTGGTTAAGACGGGGATACTCATCTTTTACAATTTTAGGAAGTAAATCTAGTTGTTTTACTACGTTATCTATTTCTGCCAGAAGCTCTTTTTCTCTTTTTCTATTGTATGTGAGCTGACTTCTGGCAATATAAACATCATCATCGTTAGACACGACCTTTCTGTAATTTTCCAGAGCGTTACCTTTGTTCTCTTTTGCATTTGTTGTTTTTGCGTTAACCGTCATGGTGCCATCACGCTTTTCATCAATAACTTCAAAGGTATACTCTCCGTATGCAGTAAGACTTGGAAGGAAGAAGACTAATGTTACAAAAATAAACCTTTTCATGGATGGTGCTCCTTTCTATTTAATTTTTAAAATTAATAATATTTTTCTGCCTGTTTCGCTATCCATTCCTCCACACCTTCGTTCAGTTTCACTTCATACATTTCGATAGATTTTCCATCAGGGGCAGCTCCGAGGAAGTTTGTCAATTCGCTGGTTACCTGATCCATTATGCCAGAAAAGCTGCCAACCATATCCCATACGTTCTGCACTTCTTTATGCCACTCGATTGCCGTACCGTCTTCAGAAAAACCACGTGAAGCGACTGTAATATTCAATAGCAAGCTGCAAACCTCTCCGGCGCTTCACTCGATTGCCGTACCGTCTTCAGAAAAACCACGTGAAGCGACTGTAATATTCAATAGCAAGCTGCAAACCTCTCCGGCGCTTGAAAACTTTTGCCTTTCAACATCCAGCTTATCAAGGAGATTGTCGACATGGCTGCCAAGCCGATTGTAGAATTTTCCCTGTTGATCCAGCATTGCCAGTGCACGCTTTATTCCTTCAATCTGTCCCGGGGCCTGCTGGTTACTGTAAGTCAGGGCATCTATGTGCTTCTTCAACTGGTACAACTCATCCTTTATATCGTCTGTACGCTGTTCCAGGTATTTTCTGGCAAGCTCACTTGATCTCTTATTTAATTCTTCCAGCTTGACTGAATTTGTTTGAATTTCTCCCGATAATGCCTGCAATCTTTTCTCCAGAGATACCTTTGCCTTGGCAAATTCCCTGTTTATCGCCTCGAATGAGTCGTTTATTTTGTCCTTTTCCTTAATTACCCCTACCATTTTTTTCTCTATTGCGCTGATATTTTTGGAAAAGACATTATGAAGCTGCTCCATGGTGTCCGGTGTACGGTTTTTCTTTACTTCCTCCAGCGCACCTTTAATTTCTTCAATGGCCTGACTGAAGGAATCTCTCAACGGTTTTGCCGTATTAAGTGAGTTATTAATTTCCTCCTTGGGTTTCTCTATATTAATCTTAAATTCTGATATATCCGGCAGGAAACCGGTTTTTGCCTGAAATTCGGTTGTTTTTATGTTATCAGTAGCAAACACATTTTCATTACCATGTAGTACAAAAAACAATCCAAAGAATGTCACGAACACAATGAGTATTTTCATCCTTCACCTCCTTTATAATAATTAGAAATTGCCTATTATGTTTTTAATCTTTGCCTTTTCTCCTGAAGGTATATTTTCCCAACTCGCATATGCTTCATCACGATTTCCGGAAGCATACTGGAGTACTCCCAGGAGGTAATTGTCCTCAACAGTAACTGGCAAGTTATGTTTTCTCAGAAATTTGATATATTGTTCATAATCGTATATTGCGGATGTAAAGTTATCCATGGCGATATGAACTATTGCCCTGTTATGGTAAAGAAATCCTGATATTGTACTTTCCCCTTCGATACCAATAGCAGCGGTAAAATCGTTAACTGCAGCTTTAAATCTCTTCTCAACTGTGTGAATCCTGCCACGCAGGTTTAGTGCCTGTACATTTAACGGATCTTGTTCAATTGATTTGTTAACATCATGGAACGCATCCGAAATCTTGTCTGTCTTAAACTCTATTTCCGCCCTGTAATAAAATGCCAGTGATGCATTACCGGGTTTTGCTTTAATTGCATCGCTAAAGGACTGCAAGGCCTTTTGATACTCCTTAAGCCTCCACTCGGCAATACCTTTGTTTAAGAATGCATAATAATTATCGGTATGCTTTAGGCATTTGTCGTACGATTCAATAGCCTCAGCATATTTACCCTCATACATCATTTTATCACCGCGACTGAAGGTTTTAGTTGATGAACAGCCAATTGCCAGGACACATCCTAAGATAAGTGCCATACATAATTTCCTATACATGTTTTTCTCCCAAAGTAAATGAGTAAATATATAAAATACTATCCACACCGCCTGTCAAAACTTATTAAAACCTCTATTAAAAAAATCAAATGAATTTTGTTTTGTGGTGCACAATAAATAAATCTTTTTTCCGATAAGTCTTACACAAATCATATAAATATCCTTCAGTAATCATTTTTATCTCGCCAGAACTGCTCATTATTTTCCTTGCCATCTGATTTTGTTTTTTGTATATTCCATCGAATTTTAAAATTTCCACATACAGTCTTATATAAATTTATGGTCTCTCCAAATATCTGATATATGTTTTATCAACTGAATTTAAGTAATTGGTGCGGGAATTATTCCTTCACAAAAATAAATTTTTGGAAAGATATTATTGCCATACCGTTATGCCTCCTTTTTTACACCGTTATTTACAATAAAAATATACTCATAATGTATTATGAATTTTTTGCACCAAAAAGCAGTTTTGCCTTGATAAGTAATTCATGTCACAAATGAGCTTATAAGTACAAACCGATTCATATGTAGTAATTTTAATTCACAATCTAAAATACCGTGATTTCGTAAATGTGTTATGTCCCGCAAGGTTATTGCGCTTTCAGTACCTTACCATTGTTTTTTTGATAAAAACTATGCAGCCCAAAGGAGGTTCGGTAGTGGTAGGTGAATTAACTAGCGATATATTTATTGAATTACGCAGGGTTATCAAGACCGGTGGATCACAGGCAGAAGAGGCTAAAGAAAAATTTTGTGGCTGTGTAAAAGGCATAATTGGCAAGATGGTAAATACTATATCAGAAGAATTATTCCTGCCAAAAGATGTTTCCAGGAATTATCTGGAGATGGGAATTGGTATCGCCTTCAAAGTATTTCGGGACAACTGGAATCCAGAGAAAGGAAGCTTCAAATCTTATATTTGGTGTATAAAACCAAGGATAAAAGAAGCAATTTTTGAAGATATCGGGAGGGCGAATGTACCTTTTTACTTTTTTCAGGACGAATTTAAACGACCCTTAACTAAAAAGAGACTTTACCAGGCAATTATTGATGACGCATATAACATACCATTAAATGGTACTGCCGGAATTATTCTATGGTTAAATACACTTCTAGAAGTACCTAATTTTTATGATATTTTATGCCTCAAAAAACGTAATACTACGTATTCTACATCGGTGATTGATTTGATAAAACAAACGAGTACCTATCGTTGTAAGGAATTTGAA
>CAZPUD010000191.1:0-8091 GCA_964589115.1 uncultured candidatus Brocadiaceae bacterium
CCTGTAATCGTACATCGACAACATACAGGGATGCCTTTAAAAATATCAAAGCAGCAGCGATGGTGATAAGTGTGATCACTATAATTGATTTCTTCATTTTTTATTCCTCTAATTCATAAGCCCTTTACCACATAGTTAATGCGCTTAGCGTCTCAAAATCTAAATTTTGTCGATATATAGAAATGTCTAAATTTGAAATCCGAATATCGAAATCCGAAACAAATACAAAATCTTAATTTTAAAATGTTCGAAACAGGGTTTCTGTCATTGAGATTTTGCATTTTCGAATTTGTTCGTATTTCGAACTTAGTATTTCCTTTTCGCAGCGCAGTCTGCGAGAAGGCATAAGTTCCTACTCATTGATCCTTAACATCGGCAATAAACCTTGTAAATCTTTATCAACAATGTATAGTTTTTCGCATTTGGGGATGACTTTTGCCATGGTTTCAAGGTAGAGTCTGCGTCGGGTTACGTCTTCAGCCTTCTTATATTCTTCATATATGGCTAAGAATGCCTTGACGTCTCCGGTGGCTTCATTTATCCTTCTGGTCATGTATCCTTCTGCTTCTCTAATAACTTGTTCTTTTTTCCCCTCAGCAGCGGGCAGGATCTTATTTTTTTGACCTTCGGCATCGTTAATGATTTTATCCCTCATCTGTATTGCCTGGTTAACGGCATTAAAAGCGTCTTTTACAGGTTCCGGAGGATCCACTCCTTTAAGTAGTACAGTCTGAATATCAATACCGCAGTGATAACTATCCAGAATCCTTTGGATGTCCTCCTTAGCCTTTTGCTCAATCTCTGTCCTGCCGATAGTTAAGACCTCGTCAATGGAGCGGTCTCCAATCAGAGTGCGCATAACCGCCTGTGAAACACCACGGATAGTTTCCCGGACGTTTTTTACATTAAAAAAATAATCTTCCAGCGCCTTTATTTTATGTCTTATTACCCAGTGGACTTCGGCACAGTTAAGGTCTCCTGTTAGCATTAATTTCTCTTCTTTTATATCGGAAGAGTATCTATAATCCGATACACCGGTAAAACCACGTGGATCTGTTCTGAATCCAAACTCTTCGTTATAAATACGCTTAACTTCTCCTTTAAGTACTTTATCAATACCGTAGGGCACTTTGGTGTGGAGTCCGGGTCCAACAGTTTCTACATATCGGCCAAATCTCAGAATGACAGCTTCTTCATTAGCCTTTACAGTATAGAAGGCTGTATAACCGGTAACAATAACGAAGATAATAATCAAGAATGGTGGTATGAATTTTTTTATTGATTTCCAGGGAATATCCTGGAACTGTATTTCCTGCGGTCTTCTGTAAGGCCCATAATCAGGCATATTATTATCTCCTTTCGTAAATTCATAATTGAATGGAGTATTGGAGTTTTTTCACAACACTACTACATCATCAAGATAATTCATAATAGTGGGTTATATAGTATCCGTCATTGCGAGGGTTTTATCCGAAGCAATCTTTCTAAATATATTCAAGGGATTGCTTCGGAAAAGACCCTCGCAATGACAAACTACGCCTCTTTGGACATCCCTATACCGTTACAAATCATGTTGACGGTGTGCTACTCCACGACTCCCAATACCTTTGTGATTTCATCCACCCTGAATACCGGCATTTTCGTCAATTTGCCTTTTCTCAACAGTTTTAATCCTTCATTTTTATGTGTCAGTTTTCCTATTTGTGTACATACTATACCATGCTTTCTGAGGATAGCAATAACTTCTTTTGTATATTTTGGATCAAGTACTATCAGCAGTGCGCCTGACGCAATGAGACCCAGCGGTTGGATATGGTAAAATCTGCAGATAAGTTCAGTCTCCTGATAGCAAGGGATTTTTTCCATATCAATGATCGCTCCTGTTTCCGATATTTTTGTTAGTTCATGAATACCTGTTGCCAGTCCACCTTCCGTTGGATCGTGCATCGCATTGATTTGTACTGCTTTATTGGCTAGTAAGGCATCTTTAACGATGCTTAATCCCGGACTGTTTATAAATGCCTGTGCCCTTTTAACGAACCGGTTGCCAAATTCTTTCTTAACCTCCTCTGCCTTCTCCCGTGCAATAATCGCTGTCCCTTCTATCGCAATACCTTTGGTAAGCAGGATGTCGTCACCCGGACGCGCCCGCGTGTTTACCACTAATTTATTCCTTTCTACCACACCGAACATTTGTCCAACGATAATCGGCTGTTTGATTTTGTCGGAGACTTCTGTGTGGCCGCCGCAAAGAGAGATATGTAGAGTTTGAGTTGCTTCAACAATATCA
Source organism: uncultured candidatus Brocadiaceae bacterium (assembly GCA_964589115.1). Lineage (GTDB taxonomy): Bacteria > Planctomycetota > Brocadiia > Brocadiales > Brocadiaceae > JBDIVL01. Next base: position 2,291 of record CAZPUD010000191.1, read on the forward strand.
CGGAAAATTCGTGTTACAAGTCTTGTGTTTGTCTTTTTTTCTGGCAAGAGTATTGTTGCTAAAAACCATCGGGGCGTTGCCCCCATGGCAGCGATATCGTTGGCATTCACATTAACAGCATACCACCCCATGCGATACGTAGTGAAAGTGATGGGGTCTGTTTTTGCTACAAGGTATTTTTCCCCAAAATCAATAACGGCTGCGTCTTCGCCGATCCTTGGACCTACGATGACCTGTGGGTCACTTATAGGATTTAATGATAAAAGTTTTTCAAGCAGCCGGTAATCAAGCTTTCCCACGGGGAAGTAGGTTGTAGACAAGTGTATATTTCTCCTTTTTAATGTTTATCCAGGATGGAGTGTGCACTGCTCACTGAAATTAATAAGGAGTGTTGGATTGTTGGAGTAATGGAGTTTTTTACAACACCACTCCATTTCTCCACTACTCCACTGCTCCATTTTGATTTAATCTACACCTTTATTCAGCATTATTCCTGCACCGAACCTTCCTGTTTCACCCTTTTGATGGCGGTATGAGAAAAAAAGATTATGATTGCAACAGGTACACATCCTAGCAATTTCTATATTCTCCCCGGGAATGCCCATCTGTATAAGCTGTATTTTATTTGATTCCCATAAATCGAAATACCCTTTGTCAACCGAAGTCTTATTACAGACATACTCTTTACCGTTATGGAAAACTTTTTTAATCTGTTCAAGGGTTTCTGCTCCCACTTCGTAACAACATGGGCCAATTGAAGGTCCTATTCCCACAAGGATGTCACGGGATGAACTTCTGAAGTTTTCTTTTAGTACTCTTACTGTATTCTGGGCAACTAGTTTAACTGTTCCCCTCCATCCAGCATGGGCAACCCCGATTACCTTCCTCCTGGGGTCAAAGAATAAAATAGGAACACAATCGGCCTGAAGGACCATAAGACAGATATCCGGAATGTCAGTTACCATAGCATCGGTTTCTTCTATTGCAGTTTGATGATAAGGTGCTCCACTCCCTTTTAAATCCTCTGTTATAACCTTTACATTACAATTATGAATTTGCCTGGAAATAGTAAAATTGCACAAAGGAATACCGAGCATTGAAGAAAGTTGTTTGCGGTTTTTAAGTACCATTTCCGGATTATCCCCGACATGAAATCCAAGGTTGAAGGAGTCAAATGGTGGACTGCTAAAGCCACCGGTTCTTGTGGATACGAAATGGTAAATTTCTTTATATTTTAATAAATTTTGAAAAAACCACAATGGTAATGAATTCACGTACTTCTCAATCATTATGAAATCCTGCTAGGCGCTTAGTATCTTAAGAGATAAATTTTAACATTTTTAGAAAAATTATAGCGCCGATCCATTGGGTCGGCATTTGGCGGGGGATGTATCCAATTACGGATTTGGGATTGCGGATTGCGGAATAAAAAACCAAATTGAAAAATCCGAAATCCGACATCTAAAATCCGAAATCCAAATCCCCGCGCTAAACATTCCGATTCATCCGGGTTAGAAATTTTATTATTGACAAAATTTATCTCCATGTTATTTTCTTTAAGAATCTTTACTAAAGGAACAACGGAAAAATGGAGAAAATATAAATGTGGCGTACATTTTCTTTAATGATTACCAGTTTAGTACTCTTACCGTTACAACCAGCTATATCATCAATACCTACAGTATCAATTACTCCAACACCTATCCACATAGATGCTTCTATCACTGGCAAGGTCACTGATGCATTGTTTAGTATACCTATTCCTAATGCCCTAGTTAAGACCGATGTCGGTGGATATGTAGCAATAACGGATTCCAATGGTTATTATATAATATCTGACTTATCTATTATGGCAGGAGAAACAGCGGATTACATCTTGACTGCTCAAGCAGACGGCTATTTCTCTTCCGGACCTCAGCTTGTTACCATATCAGAAAATGGTATTAATGGTAAAACTGATTTTGAGTTACTTCCAGTCCAAGCATCACCCGTATCAACTCCCACACCTGAAGAATGTTTGGCAAAGTCCCTAAAAATATCTAAGAAAAGATTAGTGATCAAGCGTGGAAAAAGCAAGGAAATAATCGCAGTATTAAAAGGAGAAAATTGCGGTGTAAAAGGGGAAAATATTATTGCAAATGTTAACAGAATTGGTTTTGGAAGGGTATCCCTCTCAGAAGCTAGCGCAGTAACAGACAATGAAGGCAAAGCTGTATTCTTAATTACCGCTAAAAGGCCTGGGAAAAGCAAGATTATATTCAGAGCAGGTAATTTAAAAAAATCTGTAATCGTAAAGATTACCAGGTGATAAAACAGCACTTGTAAATACCTAACCCAAACGAGTCGGAAGAGTAACTAAATGGGATTTACGATTTTAGATTTACGATTTGGGATTTGGGATCAGGAACCACAGATGACACAGATTTCACAGATAGAAAATCCTTTCTGTCATCTGTGCCATCTGTGGTTTCAAGTTTTTATTGGGATTTGGGATTTAAAAAATCGTAATTCGTAAATTGTAAATTTTTGCTAAAAGTATCAAAATAATTTTAGGAAGGTACTAAAAAAGGGCGTCGAACCTGTGAAAAAATTCAACGCCCTTTCTACAAAACCTATTTATTAATAGAAGGTAAATCTCGCCTTATATCCCACTTTGAGATGAGAGTGTTAAGGGAATCTTCTATTTATTGTTATAAATAGTACTATAAAAATGTTGGTTATGAAGATTACACTGCCTTTTCTCCTCTCTCACCGGTACGGATGCGGAGCACATCGTCGATAGTACTAATAAAAATTTTCCCATCGCCGATGCTTCCTGTCTGCGATTCCTTGGTAATACACTGAACGATTTTTTCAACATCCTGGTCAGGAACGATAAGCTCTATCTTTACCTTTGATAGTAGATCAACTCTGAATGTTCTACCACGCCACTGCTCGGTTATCCCCCGCTGAGCACCGTGTCCTTTTACATCAGTTACTGTCATACCGGGATAACCTAAATCTTCCAGCGCATCTTTAACGATGGTTAGTCGTTCGGGTCTAATGATTGCTTCAATTTTTTTCATATACAAACCTCCTTCATAATGAAAAATGCCCTGATCTCATAATCAGAATCGATGAATTGGGTCATTTGTGTTCTTGGTATATTAAATGGGTAATTAGGCCTGTTCTGCCTCATAATAATGATAAGCAACTTCTTTATGCTGGGAAAGATCCATACCCGTTGTTTCTTCTGCTTCGCTTGGTCTTAAACCGATGACAGCATTTACAAACCATGCTAAGAGTGCTGTAACACCAAAACAATAAAACCATGTGGCAAGGACACCTATCCATTGTTTTCCCATTTGAGCAACATTTCCATAGATTGCACCATCAAAACCGGCCGGGTTTACAGCAGTTGAGCAGAAAATACCAGTTGCGAATGCCCCCCAGGTTCCACCAACACCATGTACCCCGATAACGTCCAGAGCATCGTCGTAGCCCAGAGCCTTTTTCATTTTTGTTGTGGCATAGAAACATGCCAGTCCTCCACCAACGCCTACAGCGATTGATGCCATTGGACCTACAAAACCACAAGCCGGTGTAATAGAAACCAACCCTGCTACAGCACCAGAACAAGCACCGAGTATCGTTGGTCTCTTATGGTGTATCCATTCCAGAACTGACCATGTAAACCCGGCAGCACCGGTGGCTATATTGGTAACAACAAAGGCGTTTGCGGCGAGTCCACTGGAAGCAACTGCACTGCCTGCGTTAAAGCCAAACCAGCCAAACCACAGCAAACCAGTACCTAACATCATTAATGGCAAATTATGAGGAGGTCTTATTTCTTTCCGTTTTCCTACAAACAAAATTACGGCAAGGCAGGAAGCAGCAGAACAAATGTGGACAACCGTTCCACCGGCAAAATCTAGTGCACCCAGAGCTAATAACCAACCATCAACGGCCCATACCCAATGTGCCAGAGGTGCATAGACGGCTGCCGTCCATAAAAGTACGAGGAGCAACCAAGCATTAAACTTAAACCGTTCCGCAAATGCGCCTGTCATAAGGGCAGGTGTAATAATAGCAAACATACATTGGAATATCATAAAAGTCATATGTGGTATCGTGGTTGCGTAAATATCACTGGGTGCCTGCCCAACTGTACCGGCACCTAACCCACACCATTGAAGACCACCAATAAACCAGCTACCGGGTGCAAACGATAAACTATATCCATAGAGTACCCATTGTATACTTACAATGCACATAACGATGAAACTCATCCAAATTGTATTTACCATATTTTTTGCCCTTACCATACCTCCATAAAACAAGGCAAGTCCGGGTGTCATTATAAGTACCAGTGCTGACGATGCAAGCAGCCATGCGTTATCTCCCGTATCAATCGTTGGGGCGTCTTGTGCCATTGCGCTTGATGCAAACATAACTATCATCGATAATGTAATCATCGATGAAATGCCAAAAAGGACTCCTTTTCTCATAGCCATCTCCTTTTAAAATTTTAAAATAACTACCTTTCCACTGCAAAACGAATACACGTTACTGCCATAAAACATAAAATAGACCGCTTTTGTACAACGAAACATCAACTCAGAATCTGATTGTGTCTTTAATCACCTCCTTTCCCACATAAGTACACTAGTTTTCATACGGTCTTAGTTTTATTTCCCATAAATAACTAGCCAGGCTATCTACGTCTTTTTGTAGAAAGATTGATGGCTCTTTTTCTTTCATCCGGTCGACTATGCTCTTGCATCTCTTTTTCGAATATAGTAACGAGACATCCGTCATCTTCGATGGTTTATGGCAAGGCACACAATTATTCATATATACACCTTCGGTAAAATCTGCTACATCGTTTTCTCCTATGTGTTTTAGCGATTTGAATTCTTCAAGCTTTGCTTTATCTATTTCACCTCGCTGGTATTTTTTAAATAAGTTTATTATCTTCTGTTCATCTTCCGTGAATCTTTCCTCTTTTTCCATTTGCAGCCTGTTAAATGCATGAATGATATCTTCTTCAGTCCAATTATTATGTGAGAATATATATTCCAGGATATGACATTGGCCGCATTTCTTATTAAGGGTTACTTCCATACCCTCTTCAGAGTGTATCACTGACGCCAAAACACCGTTGTTGTCTCTATCCAATGATATTACCAGCTTGGCATCCGTGGGTGAACTTATTATCTTTATACCTTTTGATAAAGCAATATAAGGCATAAAACCGAAAAAACTTTTTACCTTTCCTATTTCAATTTCCATATTATCAACATAATAAAAAATACGTTTGCTCATCTCATCATAAGTTACTTCCTTGGGCAGTAAATATGACATATCTTTATATCTTTTATGATCAGTAATATTCCTTGCGCCCTCATCAAGTAACAATTGAATGTAAACTCTTCTGTCCTTAATGACTAAAAATTCCTTACGTACGATGCTATCTTTAACGACTTCATGGTTTTTATTTTCCAGGATTCCATTAACTACATAATTTTGAGCGTATAAGGGAAACGATATTAACCCATTTACAAAAAATAATATTGTTAGGGTTAAAGGATGGAGTTTGTAGTTATACATAAGCATAATATTTCCAATCAAAATTATGGGGTTTGCGGAAGGAAATTTTGAATTAAGTAATCAATAAAATGGAAAAATGTACTATGATTGTTTTCATTCATGTTCATCCTAATGTATACATCAAGCATATTTTGTGCCTAAAGCATAAATATATAACTTGTTGCTTTGTAACATCTTGTAGTGTAATAGTATAAAACTTATTTAGGTCTGTG
>CAZPUD010000192.1:0-7984 GCA_964589115.1 uncultured candidatus Brocadiaceae bacterium
TCTACAATATTTACGATCCGTGCTGTAATAGGTATTTGTTCCCCCTTTAGTTCGTCGGGAAATCCATTTCCATCCCATCTTTCATGGTGATGTCTTATAATAGGAAGGATTTGTTGCAGCGATTGTAACGGTTTGACGATTTCCATACCAACCACAGGATGTTTTCTTATTACTTCTATTTCCTCTTCGGAAAGAGGAGCTTTCTTATGAAGTATAGTCTCATTCAGCCCGATTTTTCCAATATCATGCAATATGCCGCCCTTCTTTACATTAATTACATCTTTCTCGGAAAGCCCTATAAAGCGGGCGAATTCCGATGAAAAAGAGCCGACCCGTTCGGAATGCCCCTTTGTATATGGATCTTTAGCTTCGATAGCAATTGCGAGGGTAAGGATGATATTTTCTGAATTTTCAAGTTCATCTTGCAGCTTTCTTAGTTTAATAAGTGAACGGATTTTTGTTGTGAGCTCGATGCTGTTGAATGGCTTACTAAAAAAATCATCGGCCCCCACTTCGAGGCCGGTTATTTTGTCCTCTAATTGATTTAAACTTGTGACGAGAATTATTGGAAAGAACTTCTTTTTTGACATGACTTTTAATTTCTTACAAAGCTCAAAGCCGTTCATAACCGGCATCATTACATCAAGGATAGCTAAATCCGGAGAGATATCTTTGGTGATCTGAATAGCTTCTTCTACATGCATGGTAGTTTGAATCCTATAGCCTTCTTTCATTAATATGGCCTCCATAAGATTCAGGTGATCCTCAAGGTCATCGACAATAAGGATTAGCGGCGCTTTCTCTTCTTCCAAATATTGTGTTGATAACATAAATTATACGTCCTTAAAAAACATTAGAGGATGGTATGTATTCAATATCCATGCTTTTCTACGAGGAAAAACGCCGAAGATAAAACCTGTGAAAGAAGTCCTCTATAGAATAGAGATATAAGCATTTTGGTTTGATTTAAAGAGGGTTACAGATCTTTTATAAGTTTCTATAAATTTCCAGATTACAAAAGAGAGAAAATGCGCTGATTGTAAGGATATCGACAGAATACTACCATGAATATTACATTACTGCAAACAAATTGTTTTTATATATAATTTATTGAAATGTCTTTGTCAAGTTGGAACAAAATTATGTGTTATCTTGTTCATTGCATTGTAAGTTTATATTAATCATTATTAAGGAGGTTGGTTAATGATAATGAGCACATTTTTTGTATGTCCTGACTGTGGCAATGACAAAGAATTTAAAATTTTTACGAGCAACTTTAAAGTTATTAAACAATCTCCAGAACTGGGAAAGTGCACTGATGAAAGTGGTACTCTACCAAGTTTAAGGCAAGGTGATAATTATGTAGAGTGTCAACTGTGCCTTAAGAAGTCTGAGTATGACAGCGCAGTCGTTATAGGGAAAAAATATTTGCAGACCGTTCAAAAACTGCAAAAAACAAGACATACAACACAGAATATTCCACTGCATTTCAGGAAATAAATGTCCTTAAATTGGGTCAATATGTACGAAGGCTTTATGAATACTTTTGATACCCTCTACTTCTTTTTGGACGTTCTTTCCAATATCGTGTGCCTGTATCATGGTTAAATGCTTATCCAGGGATATATGTATTTCAACATGAATAAAATTACCTACGTAATGTGCACGGACATCATGAATACCGACAACACCTGAAACAGCAGCCGACTTCTTTTTTATTTCATCCATAATTTCTGTTTCCGGTTGCTTACCCATGAGATAATCTATATTTTGAGCACCAATCCTGTAGCCGGAATAAATAATCCAAAGGCTGATGAGTATTGCGGAAATATGGTCTACTTTCGGGTATCCAAAGAGTCCGCAAATAATACCTACCATGGCAGTAATAGATATATATACATCATTCATACTGTCGACAGAACTGGCATGCAGGGCCGGACTGTTAATCTTGCGGCTCAGGGTTTCAAAATGGACAGACATGATAAACTTCATAATTACAGATATCAATAGTACTGCAATCGAGTGAATGCCAATTTTATGCTCATGGACTTCCATTAGTTTAAACACTGATGCATGAAGTATTTCAAAACCTAGAATACCGGCAAAAATTGCAACAATTAAACCTGCTATTGGTTCCGCCCGATGGTGTCCGAAGGGATGCCCCTCATCCGCCTGTTTTGAGGATGTCCTTATAGCATAGAAGATAATTACCGAAGAGATTATATCGGTAAATGAATTTACGGCATCTGATATAACAGCCATGCTATTCGATATCAGACCTGATGTTATTTTGATAGCGAATAGAAAAATATTACAAGCGATCATTATGATCGTTGCCCTGTGTCCATTATTATTCATATTCAATTAAGTAGTCTTTTGGAGACTTTTCTTGTGTAAAACATTACAATGTAGGGGATGAAAATCCTCAGCCCATACCAAAGTTGAATTTTCTATACATCAAATTAATCCGTGTAATAATATTGAGTTTTCAGAAAGATTCTTAATTTTAATGCAGATATAAAGTAATATCAAATACGATCTGTAAAATGGTTACTATTCTTATTGTTACTTGCCCATTATCTGGCACTTCTGAAAATATCATTTTGTTTTAAGACCTGCCTGAATAAAATATAGGATATAACAACAATAACCAGTAATGTAGGTACTGAAAATCTTGTAACTATTTGGTTTTTGAAACCATTCGGTAAACAAAGGAGGAAAAATGTATCTCTTAGGGGGTAGGATAAAATCCGTAGAGTTCATTATTCTCACAGCAGTTATTATCAAATTATTTTCACTTACGGGCTGTGCAGCACAAAACAAAAAAAAGGTTATTCTTCATGAAGAAGAGACTACAACTTTAGAACCAGAAAGAAAAATTACTGAAGAATCGTTGCAATGTATTGCGTGCCATGAGCGACGGGGTGTAACTCATGGATGGATAGCTGGTTGGAAGGCAAGCAGGCATGCCCAGAAAGGTGTTGGGTGTGAAGAGTGCCATATCAGTCTTGCTGCAGAACCAGTAGTAAAAGAGGCAATTGAACAAGAATATCTTTCTACGGATGGAAGCAATTGTGAGGATAGAAGGGTGCGTCGCGAGGTTATTGCCGGTGTATGTGGAAAATGCCACAGTAAACAATACGATGAATTTACGATGAGCCGTCATTCTATTAGTTGGAAAAGAGTCCTTGATTGTGGTCAGGATATGAGGCTTTCTGATGAAATACGTTCGGCCAGGTGCGAGCAATGCCATAATATCCAGTTCAAGTGTGATGCATGTCATACACGGCATTCCTTTAACACCTTCGAGGCAAAAAAACCTGAAACTTGCAGAACGTGTCATATGGGACCAGATCATCCGCACTACGATATCTTTATTTCTTCCAGGCATGGTACTTTGTATTCTGCAAGTCAGAATAACGAATCAGTAGAATCTCAATCTAAGCAGTTTATACAATCGCCTTTATGTATTACATGCCATATGCCGCACGGTACTCATGATGTGAGTTTTGGTCTCGCGTATGGACCTGTGGGGGTTAGCAGGTCTTATATTGACAGAAACGGTGTTGTGTTAGACGAGTTTAGATTGGCAGAAAGACGTGGCGCTATGCTGTCAACTTGTGCTATGTGCCATTCAAAAGTTTTCGCAGAAAATATCTTAACCAGGGCAGACAGTATTCATAAGGATATAGACACTATTGTAAATGAGGCAAAAGAGATTATTACAGGGTTGGAAAAGGATGGTTTAATATCTTTACCTGTTAATATGAAAATAATCGATCAGTACCCGTATCATGCTATCGTCTTGGGGGATCAAAGACAATACAATGGTAAGCTTAGAATATATTATTTATTTGCTGATTTAATAAAAAATGCCTTGATCTCATGGAAGGGGGCATATCATTTTAATCCTAACTATACATATTTATATGGTTCGGCTGAACTTCAAAAGGATTTTGATGAAATTAGGGCAGAAGCAAGTAGATTAAGGGAAGAAGCGGAACTTAAGAGGAAAATGGGCATTAAATTGAGATAGTATAAGTTAATAGAGAATTACACTTCTTCCAGGTATATGGCAAATTTCAACCCTTCACAGGGGTAAACATGCCAGGCTTTCTGCCTGAAACAGGCTAAAGTCAGACAATACAGTAAATAAGAGAATTTATAATGCAAACTATTTTATCAGTTTGAGGCTTTGCCTTACTAAGGATAAACCATTTTTATTCCGGATACCGACTGTATTTCTTCTACTGTCTGTGCAATTCTATTAAGATCTATACTTCCGGTATTATAGTATGTTGTATCAGATTGAATTGAGAATACCGGTGTAAACTGATATTTAATACTCATTGCTACATAATTTTTACCGGCACGCCATGCGTTTCTATTTGTGCTATTTCCTTTTTGATCCCAGTAAGATCTATAATATCGTCCTGTTATTGGCTGGTTGTCTGCACTGGATGTATGATCAGAAATGCAGGTATAAGTGTTATTATCGGTACCTTTCACAACCGAGTAATTCTTATTAATATGTGAGGAACAGGCGATGATCTTAACCCTTAATGGATTAGTACGTAGTTTAAATTCAAATTTTCCAGTTTTATCTATAGGTGCTTGATACAATAATTTTCTTGTTATTGCATCGGCAAGATAAGCCTCTGCATATCCATCGCTGTAACCATCCGTCACATAACCCTCAATTACTATACTCTCCTCATTTGTTTTATAAACTGTATCGAGTCCGTATATACTATCTTCATTACATTCCCTTATCGATGGTTTAGTATGTCCAATTTTAAACGGGACACCATTGTTCTTGTGATTCCAGTTTGGATTTCCAAAACCGTAATAATTCTCCGGTCTGTGGCTGAATCCTAAACAGTGTAACATTTCATGCCTCGCATCGCCGATACAAGCATCTTTTGTTACTATAGGTCCTACACTAAATATATATCCAAACTCGCTGCGATTAGAAAAGTTCCAGTATGTATATCCTGATCCACCACCATAAAAAACTTCTATCTCATTTATGGTATCGGAATCATAAACGGAAAATGCATTTTTGTCAGAACTTGTGGTGTAATTGCCACTATACTTGAAATGTAGCCCGATATTTAAATCATTAAATTCCTCCATTGCAGGCAGAATGATCGTATTTATAATATCTGTATAACTATTTATCACCTCACCACTTCTTAATGTAAATGGAAGTTTATTAACAAAAGATCCGGTGGCTGTTCCGTTTTCATAAAAGATTACGTCATAGGTGTAAGTACCATTGTTTAGCCTCCAATATGTGCCGTATCCATAATTTGAGTTCGCTCGTTCTGCAGGGTTCATACTATATGCATTACTAACTACTATAACATTTAACAGTATTACAAACGAAAGAACATTTTTCATTATCACCGGTCCTCCTAAACAATGTGCTCTAAAAGAAAGCTTAGGCCTTCTTTCAAATAGTAAATTGTAATACTATAGTGAGTGCACCATGCACCTGTTTTAAACTCTCCGAACATATATTGTTGAATATCAAAAAATATGCCATGAAATATAAATGCCTGTTTAACTGTGCTTCGTTATGGAAAAGCCTGCTATAGGGAATGAAGAGAAAAATGTATCGCCATATATGAGAATATTACAGATGTGACAAACGACAGAAGTGTGCCGGCACATAAGTGTGACATGTCACAAATATTGTTTGGGAATAGGATAGGATAATATGGTGCAATGTAGTCTAGCAATAATACTTGATTATGGAGCACATGTAAGAATTAGTCAAAAAGCCATAGAAATATTGCTCTCTTATTTACTATTTTTTCTTAATAATCCCTGGATTACCAATAAATACAAGGCTTCCTGGGTAATTGGCAATCTCAGTGTAAAATCTTATGTCGTACTTTTGTCAGTACCTCTTTTAAAGACCTACCACTTTGGTAATGCCTTTGCCAGTATTCAAAACATGGTCTGTTAATGCCTGGATAGCTGTTTGCTTTGCATCAAGGCCGGTATGTGAGTATTTCTGCAGCATGCTTAGGCTGCTATGGCCTGTCATACCCTGAACAACTACAGCACCGATACCAAGGTTAGATTGCAGTAAACTTGAAAAGGTATGCCGCAGGTTATGGAATGTAAAGCCGTGAATACCCATATCCTTAAACAACTGGCTAAAATGGATGCTGTATTCTTTGATAACCGCATGCCTTATTTCCTGATTTTCAAATACCTTAATGCCTTTATTCCCGGTCTTATACTGCAATAGTTCCTCTCTAAGATAGCCTGAAAGTGGTATGTCGATTATCTTGCCTGTTTTGCTCTGGGTAACATGGATAATACCTTTGCCAAAGTCTACATCCTGCCAGCTAAGGGATAAGACCTCATTAAGCCTCATACCGCTAAACAAAGAAGTAAGAATCATTAAACGATCTTTACCATACGGCATATTCAGGATAAGGGATATTTCATCGCTGGATAATATCCTATCTCTTACCTGTGTTACCTTTAACCGTTTAACATCTAAGCACGGATTCCTATCAATTACACCTTCTCTAGCAGCTACACTAAAGATATGGCTTAGTGTTGTAACATCATCATTGATAGTCCCATCTTTTACATGGTCTTTCTCTTTGCGTTCTATACGGAATTTCTCAACAATAAAAGAGGTTATCTGATCAAGCCTATACTCTCCCAGGTACCTTACAAGGCTGTTTACGGTTCTTTCTTTGGCTTTCTTGGTGTTCTCTTTTGCGGTCTTGTATAGTCCCAGGTATACCTTTGAATAGTCTGACAGTGTAGGTATAACCTTCCTTTTAGGCAGCTTTAGCATTCCCCTTTCCCGGTCTGCAATAAGTAAGGCTAAACGCTTCTCAGCATCGGCCTTGCTTCTTATGTCCTTAAAGGCCATGCTCTGCCATACCTTGTTTTCGTCAAAGAGTTCTACCAGCCAGGTACCGCATTTATAAGGCTTCCCGTTTTCCCGCTTAGGTAATCCACTTACTGGACAATCTTTGCCTATCCTGCCGCTACAGCCCTTGCGGTCTTTGCAGCATCCATAGAATCTTCTGTATCTAACGCCCATTATTCACACCGTCCTTTCTTAAGCAGTTTCTTCTAATAAATCAATGCCTGTTAACTCTTTGATTTCTTCTAATTCTTCCTCTGATACACGCCCCCATCCTGTAAGACCTGCTTTTATTTCCAGGAATTCTTTTGCTTCCTCTACCGATATTACATTGATACCACTTTCTTCACCTTGCCACATGCTCCAGTGATATTCATAAAATACCTTTCTACCATTCTTAGTATTGTGCAAATATAAATCGGTTCCCCTGGTGTAACTTGTTCCTGTATTTGGTGGATTCACCGGCGCCTTATACAGGCATGTATCCAGTTTTGTATCAAGCACAGCCCTTTTCCCATCATCTAATATTTTTACTACTTTCACACAACACCCCTTTCCTGAAATAAAAAAAGGCAACCGGCCATAAGAGGTCAGGTCTTACAGCCGTTGCCTTTTGTACCCAGGTTTTCCCCAGGCATATATTCAATTGCGTCCTGACCACGCCGTTATCACTGCCGTACGTACGTATCGTACTTAAAAACTAAAGTCAAGTATATTTTGATATCTTTTTATCATTTCTTTTCTATTCGTATGTGGTATAATGTTTTCGTATGACTAAGAAACAAAGAGAAAACACCGCCAAATTACTTTACGATATTGTTAGATACTCTATTGTTGGAATAATATTTATAAACTTTGCCCCTGGTAAGTCTTTTAGTTGGATTTCTATAGCATCTGGTGGAATTATTGTAATCTTTGCTTATCTTATTGCCTTTTGGCTTGATGGAAAGGATAAATAACATGGACACTTTTACCTTTAGCTTTCTGGTTGTAGGAATTATAGTTCTCTTTATTTCGGTATTTGTTTACTTTCAGGAACGTAAGGGTAAGCATACCCATTGATAAGTTTACTTCACTTAAAAA
>CAZPUD010000193.1:0-3359 GCA_964589115.1 uncultured candidatus Brocadiaceae bacterium
TTTGTGGAAGCATGTATAGTCACAATATCTACCCACTTCAGCAAGTCTTCAATAGACAAGTGCTTTATCCCTAAATATTCGTCTTTTACAAAAAGGTCGGTATAAGCTATCATACAACCAAATGGTTTTAGTAGCTCTGCGACTTTCTTACCAATTCTGCCAAAACCAATTATGCCCACCTTTTTTTCATATAAGAGATTTCCCATTCTTTTTTTCCATGAACCATTACGAATCTCCCTGTCCATAAATGAAGTCTTTCTTAGTAAATCAAGTATTAAACCAACTGTTAATTCAGCAACTGCAAGTGTAGGGGCATCCGGTGTGTTAAATACCTTTATCCCCAAGTTTTTTGCTGCATCCAGGTTTATATTATCCAGGCCAGCTCCGCATCGAGAAATAACCTTGAGAGAGGACCGAGGGCTGAGGACTGAGGACTGAATTAATCTCTCTAAAACATCAGCATCCAGTGTTTCCGTACCTGCAATAATACCTGTGGCATCTTTGCAAAGTTCAACAATCTCACCTTTTTCTAGTTTTCTTTTGTACGGATTTAATAAAGTCTCAAACCCTGCACTCTCTAAAATATGTATAGGCTCCCTATCAAACTCTCCAAAGGAGGTTGTTGTTATGATAATCTTCCTCATGAAAAAATTCCTACCAATCTGAATATCTTGAAGACCACGTAGTATCCCTTGTAAGAATCATTCCATAAAAACCCTCATAATCAAATCTTTTCCATAATGCCTTTGTAATTCTTAAAGGTCCTCTTTTCGGATATTGAGAATATATTTTTTCCTTTACAATATTCCATCCGGAATGTTTTATGACTAATTTCCAATCTTCAGGAGAAAGTTCAAAAATATGGGTGTTTTCCGCTTTTACAATTTCCCCCCTGCTTCTTTTGATATGATGAAGTCCAACACGGCTGCTTTTCAAATATGGGATAGTAACCACAAGAAATTTTGCTTTAGTTTTTTCTGATAATTTATATAGGAAAAGACAAGGGTTCATCAAATGCTCAAGTACCTGAAAACACAAAAAGATATCTACATTTAAATTATACTGATCCAAATCCTCAGCCCTTGCATGTATAGCATTGAGGCCTTTTCCCTTTATTCTCTCGATCGCATCTTTATCTAAGTTTACACTCAAACATTTTATATTTTTAGTATTTGAGTAAAATCCAATTAAATATTGTAAATGTGTTCCGGCAGAATCGCCGATATCTACTACTACTGGATTTTCAAACTCTTTTATCACCTCATTTACCAGTGATATTTGAAATGCATGCAGGTTTCGGATTTTTGCTTTA
This sequence comes from uncultured candidatus Brocadiaceae bacterium, assembly GCA_964589115.1. Taxonomy (GTDB): domain Bacteria; phylum Planctomycetota; class Brocadiia; order Brocadiales; family Brocadiaceae; genus JBDIVL01. Next base: position 1,313 of record CAZPUD010000193.1, read on the forward strand.
AGGTATTGATTATCTATCTTGCAGGTAGAGTATTGATGAGTTACATCAGGAACCAATACCTGGAGCTTTTTGATTAAATCTTTTAATCCTTGTTCTTTTACGGCGGCTTCAAGTGATTTACTGTATAGTAATTGTAAAAATTGTTTTACAAAAGGTTTGATATTTTTTGGTGAGAAAATTTTGATTATTCTCTTAAAGAGTATATTTTGAAACAAGATTATCATTTTTCATTAAATTTTCTACTTCTTTTAAATCTTCGGGTGTATCAACACTATATGTTTTGAATTCAGTTAAAACCATTTTTACTTTATACCCGTGTTCCAAAATTCTCAGCATGTCTACAGATTCAACTATTTCAAGCGGTGTTGGGGCAAGTTCATTAAATTTAATTAGAAAATCCCGCCTGAATGGAATGATGCAGACTTGTTTATACATAGGGACTTTCTTTGCTCCCTTTTTCCATGAAGGAATAGGCTCTCTTGAAAAATAGAGGGCAAAGCCTTTTAAATCCACTACGACCTTAACTTCATTTATATCTTCCTGCTCTTCTTTTGATGTCAAAGGTGACATAAGGTTTACAACCTGTATAGTATTGTCTTCCAACATTGGCTTTATTGCCTTATCGATCATCTCCGGATACAGCATAGGTTCATCGCCTTGAATCATCACAACGATATCTAACTTGTTTCCAGAGTTTTTCTCAATTGTCAACATTGCCTCTGCCGTTCTATCTGATGCCCTTTCATGGGTATTGTCCGTCATAATAGCTTTTCCACCTATCGATTCGATATAGGAGGCTATTTCTCTGTTACAGGTAGCTACGTAAACCTCATGTAAGCTTTTGCACATTTTACTTCGAAAATAAACATGCCCTACCATGGGGACATTTATAATCTTTGCCATCGGCTTTCCAGGAAATCGGGAAGATTCCATGCGCGCAGGTATAATACCAACTGTTTTCATATGTACTTTTCCGTATTTAAAATTCTGGTAATGAACATACAATTTCTCGGGGATCTCTTTTTATAGATTGTTTTACAACAATATTATGTTCTTTAAGATATTCTTTTATTTCTGTTTCTGCATTTTCTTTTATGGTAAAAAGCTCTTTATTACTCATATTGGTTAGATTTACGAGGAACTCTCTTACTTCACCAACATGTTCCATGTAAATATCTTCATTGTTAATGATTTTATTTTCTATTGCATATGTGTATAAGTCAGTACCGGGAATAGGTGTTGCGAAAAAAAACTCACCGCCTACGAGATTTTTTTTGCAAAAATCTACAGTTTCCCGAATGGTTTTGTGTGTTTCACAGGGCATTCCAATGATAAAGTAGGCAGTCAATGAGATTCCTGCTTCTCTTGTCCATTTTATTGCATTGCTCGCTTGGTCAGGGGAAAAACCTTTTCTCATATATTCCAGAACAGTTGGGCTGCCACTCTCGATACCGTAGGCAAGTGAAATGCAGTTAGAATCTGCCATCAGTTTTAAGATTTCAGGTTTTACATAGTTGACTCTTACGTTTGCAGACCAAGTTAAGTATTTAAACTTATCGTTAAAAAATTCACAAATTTCTTTAATCCTTTTGGTTGTAGTAATAAAAGTGTCATCAATAAAATGGATGTGGTCAATACCATAATCTTTTATAAGAGACTCTACCTCTTGAAAAATATTTTCGGCAGTTCTCATCCTAAGCCTTCTGCCAAAATTACACATACAATAATTACATTCACCCGGACATCCCCGGGTAGATAAAATGCTTATACCTTTCTTTCTGCCATTTCTAAATAAATAATTTTCCAGGTATGTGTTGATGGTATAAAACATATCCCATGCGGGGAATTCAATTTTATTAATATTGAAAATTTGTTCTCTTTTAGCTGTTGTAGTGTATGAGCCATCGTGATTTTTTAAAACAATGCCCTTACACGAATCCAAGGGCATATTCCCTTGAATAAAAGATGCAAGATCTTTCATTGTTTCTTCACCTTCGCCTATACATACTATATCAGCATAACAGTTTTTCAGATAAAGTTCAGGGAT
>CAZPUD010000193.1:3459-7749 GCA_964589115.1 uncultured candidatus Brocadiaceae bacterium
CTTCGCCTATACATACTATATCAGCATAACAGTTTTTCAGATAAAGTTCAGGGATGGAGGTTGGTCCTGGTCCTCCCAATACTAAAGGTGTATTAGGAGCTATTGATTTTATTAATTTCCCAAGTTCTTTTATTTTTTTGTACTGAGTTATTATGCTTGATACTCCAATCAAGCCAAACGATTCGTTTGATAAGAGTTTTATGAGAGTAGATAAACCATTTTCTCTGTCCCCGTTTAAATCTACAACTTTTATTTCGTGTCCGACATTCCTGAGAGATGCAGCGACATAAGCTAAACCTAATGGAGGCATTGAAGGTAGCATAAATTCTCTGATAAGCGGATAAATAAGCAGTATTCTCATAAATGTTTCCTACCACAATTGAGACTGTCTGTAACGTCGATTACATCTACTGCAAACTGAACTGCCTTCTGCCAGACATTTAAATTTTCAAAACCAAACTCCTTTATTATATTCATTTACCCTTTTAGCTTCCAACTTTCAGCATTGAGCCTTGAGCTTTTCAGCTTTTACCTTTGAGCTAATCGTTGCTTTTAGCTTTTCTGCATTATGGTTTATTGTGTATCCAACTATTCAACCAAATTATATTATTTCTAACCTTTTTATAATTTAAATTTGAAAGTAAACTGAGTAATGCCTTAATAATTATTCCTATTGGAAGTTGTTTTGAAACAATAATACCACTATGCTCATGCCCCCTTTTAGTAATATCTGAATGAATCTTACAGAAGTCAGCAATATTATGGGTAAATATAGTTCTATCTTCTGAAGATGCATATTTAATTTGCTCGATATCTGTATGACCTTTTCTACCTAACTCTGAAACTGTCATTACATCATATCCTCTCAGCCTTAATGCCACAGCAATAGCTTCCGGGACATCTTCATCAAGATACAGCTTTATCATTTAATAATATTCCGTAGAGAATCCTCATCTTCATTTTCCACGATATCTTTTTCTATCTCATCTTGATTATCATAATAATATGAAAAAGCATCATGAATCTGTGAAGGGGTTAATTGCGGAAATTCTCTTATTATATCCTCCACTGGCATACCAAGCTTATACCACTTGATAATAGACCATACGGGTATCCTCGTTCCATTTATTACGCTTCTACCACCACATACTCCTTTTTTCCTGGAAATATAAGGATGTATTTTTGATTTTTTAATTGTGCTTCTCATAAAAAACAACCTCCTTGCAAAGAAAAATAATCTGTTTCATCTGCGAAATCTGCGGATTGAAATTTCTTACATTCCTTTACCCTTTGAACTTTACCCTTCAGCTTTAATCTTCTTCATTTCTTCCCTACACTTAATCCCTAAAAACAATGTGTCTAAACTAAAACCTATAAATCGATAACCCTCTTGTATTTTTTTATTTACCTCTTGTGCTTCTGGTGGAATGACATGAAATCCTGCTGCTTTGTCGTATTTTTTGGATGTATCCATAATTTTTTTTAACGCTGCATCCATCTGAATATGGGCAAAGTCCCCAGGCCTGCCCAATGAACCCGACAAATCATACGGTCCTACGATAAAGGCGTCAACGCCCTCGACGGAAAGTATTTCCTCCAGGTTATTAACTGCCTCTATATGCTCTACTTGAACTATTACAATACTTTCTTTGTTTACCCATGCTTTGTATTTTTCAAATTCAAACCCATAGCCTTGTGCCCTTGCAAGTCCTACTCCTCTTATCCCTTCTGGCGGATATTTTACTGCATGTACTGCCCTCACAGCATCATTTTTTGTATTGACCATTGGCACAATAACACCATGTGCGCCGGCATCCATAACTCTTTTTATAAGTGCAGGATTGTTTTCTCCAACGCGAACCAAAGGAACAACTCCACTTAACTCAATAATTTGAATAAGCTGCTGTGCCTGATGCAGTGTAATCACAGAATGTTCCATATCTATGGTAAGCCAATCAAACCCGGCCTTAGACATTATTTCAGCAATGGAGGGGTGGCCGAGGGTAATCCATGAACCAATTGTTATTTCACATTTTTGTAATTTATCTTTAAGGTCTATCATTTCAGCTATCCAGCAAAACAGTTGCTAAAGTAAGAAATCAAATTAGTTTTCTCATTTTCATTGAAAACATGCTTATTCCATAGGGAATCCGGGGTCTCTTTTGAAAGGTGATTTCCGCATAACCAACCAAGCGCCCACTTCAATGCCTCTTCTTTACCCACATAGTAGCATGAATTTAATACCGGCTTTAAAAGAGGGTCAAGTAACTGAGCACTTTTTATATGGCAATACTTGCTATCTTTGTCGTAGAGAAGTACAGGTACTTTGTTCTGTAATGCCTCCTCAATAGTCGTTGAAGAGTAACTTATAAGCATATCAGCTATTGATAGGTAATTTTCAAAAGTCCCTTCTGTACTAATACTGTAACAATCCGATTCCTTTAATAAACACTGCAAATGTTCTTTTGTTAAAAAATACTTTGGTCTAAGTCTGATAATTAAATGCAGGTCTTTAATATCTTCAATAGAACTTATAAGAGAATTAAGGCTGCTAATATATTCATCCACGGTTTGATAGACAAAAAACCTGAAATGGCCTCTTATTCTTGGTGTGTCAGTATGAAGCAGGATGACTTTATTTTTATGTTCCGGAATTATATTTTCCCTCAAAAAACTTCTTTTGTTTCTATCTTTAGTAATATGCGCGAAAAGGAGGGGGCCGGTAATGATTTGCTTGCTCTTAATAGGCACCTTGTCAATAAACGCCTTTGCCCATGGTGATTGAATCGCAACATATTGATACTGTGTGTTTATTAAGCCAAATGCATGCTCTTTCCATTCCATCATCTCATACTCATTTTCTGGTGGAACGTGTGAACCGTGAGAAATTAGTAAAGACGGGATTTTATAAAAAGAAGCTAGTTCGCCTATGTTATAGTCAACGTCTCTTGCCATCTGAGAAACTATCAGGGATGGCCGATATTTTTCTAATAATTTCAATAGATGTACACTCTGGGAATAGATACCACATAGGCTCGGAATAATGTCGTTCCTGATTTTTTGGAACACAAGGTCTTTAACAACGATACCCTTGTGCGTAAATACTTCGTTGCTGCTTTGGTTACCTTCAATTCTTGATACAACACTTCTTACCCTTTTAAAAAACTTTCTCTTTTTAAATGCGATAATGGTCGGCAGTTGAATTACCTCATTAAACACAGAGGATAATAACTTCTTTATGTATATGCTAGTTTTATTACTATATGTATTATTCAGATAAATAACATGGGCATTGTTAAAAGTTCGTCTAAACTCATCAAGAACCCTGCCTAAATTGTAACTTTCTGAAGTTGCTAATATTATTTTTTTATTTCTTATCTTAGATTTCAGAAATCTGAATTTTATTTGATAAATAAAATATTTGACAATTTCTTGTATATATTTTTTAAATTTTTGAAAGAGTAGTCCTTGTGCGATTTTGGGGATTCTAAGTAATTCAAACTCTATATTAAATTTTCTGGCAATTTCCACTCCTATTTCCCCAACATATCCTTCTCTTGCAGATAAAAATGGCTCAGCAGTATGTCCACTATCTTTAGAACAGCATATTATTTTTTTGATATGTAACTCTGTGCATGCCTTTTCAATGGTCTCAATTAACCATAGAATGTAATTTACAATAAGCCTTGTATAGAAAAGAAATGAAATTTTGTACCCTGATTTTACGCCTATATCATCTTCTAATTTAATTAAAGACTCAATAAATTGATATATTTCATTGGATTTCAACAACACGTGTTCATGTCCATTTTTACCAAAAAAATCGCAAGTATTAAAAAAAGGAATCTGTAATTTTTTCAAAAGTACTTGAGATTCTGGCATCAAGGCAAGTACACATATATTTCCACTTTTCAGTTCATAAATAGACTTCATTGAAATAAAGTATTCTACTTCGTCTTTGAATTCAAATACTATAAGTATCTTATTCAATGTTTCCTATACTACTTCCAATTTGTTATTTTCTATCCAGAAGCCAATTAGTTTTTCAGCCATTCTAAAATCTTCTTCTTCTCTTACTTCTACAGAAGAGTAAGGATTATTTACTTCATAAATACCTATTTTTTCACCCAACAGAGAACCTTCTCTCAGGAATTCCGGGTGAGTAACACAAGCAAGACCTTTCATTCCAATAAAGCAGGGTTCCTTATACCTTCTTGGAATATCTCCTTTGTCAATTCTTTCTATTTTGCCACTCTCTTCTCTCCAGATAGACCTATACTCATTTTTTAC
>CAZPUD010000194.1:0-7708 GCA_964589115.1 uncultured candidatus Brocadiaceae bacterium
TATCCTGGTCTCCATCTCGATACCCTGAACATGTGCATCTCCAAAATTCTCATATTGTGAAGTATTTTGTGTGGTTGGCAATGTGCGCAGGACGATGAGATTTTCAATATCGTTATAAAAATAATTCACACTGCTAGTAATGTATTTATTAAACTGGTACGTTAATCCCACTTCATATGTTTTAATAGTTTCCGGCTCCAGGTCCTCATTTCCCTGTATAGCCGGCTGATTTGTTATAAACATTTCCAAAAAGCCCGGTGCGCGAAAGGCTTCTCCGTAAAGTAATTTTAATGAAGCATTTTTCATAAATGCCCAGGTTAACCCTCCCCGTGGACTGGTGGCATTACCAAAATCACTATACTGGTCATGCCGTATTCCTAAGGTAAGATTTAGAGAATCAGTAATGTCCCATACATCCTGCAGATAAACAGACCATAACCTTCGTGTAGCCTCTTTTAGATATGGATACGTATCTGAAAAATCCTGAAGAGAATCAAGTGCCTCCAGGGTTGCCGGATTAAAGTTACTGAAGAATTGAACGTTTGTTTGATTGATTACACGATATTCAAAACCAAGAGTAATGATATTTCCATCAAACAATCTATAATCAAAGGGAATTTCCATGCCAATAATCTTCTCACTTACAATGCCGTTCCCGATAAATCCATCAGGGTATGTCTCAATGGTATCAAATACACCATCTCCATTTGTATCTAAAGGTACAGAGACGTTCTCCGGTAATGATTCGATGTATGAATCCCTATCAAATTGATCATAATAGATCCTCGGTCTTACCGTAAGTCTCTCATCAAAGGTCTTCTTATATCCTATTTCCCCGAATACATAATTACTTTCTATATCAGATTCATTGGTGAGTGCGTACTGGGGACCAATAAACGGACCGTTGTTCTTATTGCTATACCATCCCTGGAAGAAGAAATCAGCATAAGTAACCCTCAGGTGAAGGTCATATTCCCGTCTCCAGTCATCGACACTTCCCGGAGCTTGAGAGACTGCAGGAAAACCTAAAGGAGCAAGGGATTTATCAAGTCTTGTTATACTGTCTTCCTTAAGAATACCATCAAAGCCGTTGGTTTCCCTGTAATGGAACATACCGGAAATATCAATCTTTTCCTGTGATCCTCCAAAAACAATATTTCCCTCTTTCGTATCAAAACTTCCGTAACCCCCGCTTACTTTTACACCATTAATGTCTTTCGCATCAAAGGTAATGATATTAATAACAGCCAGAAATGCATTTTCACCGTACATGGCAGAGCCCGGTCCCCGGATGATCTCTATTCTTTTTATATTCTCTACAGGAAAATCATCAAAATTACTGAAGGCTTCCCCACGTAAGGGATTATTGACAAAATGGCCATTGAGCATTACCCGCACCTTATTTGCGCTTTCAAGACCCCGTACTGCCGGCACTACATCTCCAAAATCAGCCATCTTCAAAATTTCAAAACCGGGGATAATCCTTAAAATTTCTGCAAAAGTACGATACCCCAGATTCTTAATCTCTTCAGCAGTAATTACCGTAACAATACCTGGTGCCTTGTTAATCGGGGTTTCATGTCTTGTTGCTATAGTTACTTCTTCCTGAAACCCAAACCAAATAGATTCTGTAGTGATTATTTTTTCTACTTCAATGCCTGAATAAAACATGTTCTCACTGCTTTCGCCTGGAATGATATCCGCTAAATGAACTGTCTGTGTACCTTCATAGGCAGAAACAATTGATGAAATATGAATTGATAAAAAATTTACATACAGAAATAGTAAAAGGAAAATACATACACCTTTTACCCTTTTAGACGCAGGTATCATAGAAATTGCATTCCCAATAGTAAGTTAAATTGCACATAAAGTATTTAATGATTACTTTATGCGTTCAGGAATATATCAAAAAAATTAATTTAATCAAACATTATTCTTACTATAATAGATGTGGGTAAGGATAAGACAATAACTAGCGAGGCGTAGTTCAGACCGATGAAAGAGAGATCATAAGCTGTCAGCAATCAGCTATCAGCAATTGTAGCAACTTATTTCAGTGAGCTAAAAGTTTTATCCGGCGAGTTACAAAGCTTTTCAACCGCACATGACTTGCACAACGGCTTTCTCGCAATACAGGTGCGCCTGCCGTGAGTTCCGAGGATATGGCATGACTTTGTCCATTTTTCATGAGGAATGATTTTGCATAATTCCTGTTCGACTTTATCAGGGTCGTGGGATCTGGCTAACTCCAGACGATGCGCTACACGAAAAACATGTGTATCCACGGCTATGGCCTGCCCTCCAAAGGCATTACCCAGGAGTACGTTGGCTGTCTTCCTTCCTACACCCGGTAAGGTTACAAGGTCTTCTATGGCATCAGGCACTTTTCCATCAAATCTCTGAAGGAGTTCCTTACCGCAGGCTATGATATTCTTCGCCTTATTCCTGTAAAAACCTGTAGAGGATATTTCTTTCTCAAAGACATCTTGTTTAGCACGGGCATAGTCTTCTGCTGTTTTGTAATTTTTAAACAGGGTTTCTGTCACCTTGTTAACCCGCTCGTCAGTACACTGTGCGGACAGGATAGTAGCAACAAGTAATTCCAATGGGTTCTTGTAATTGAGATAAATGCGTACATCAGGATATGCCTTTTCAAGGAGTGATAGTATCTTTTTTACCCGTTCTTCCGGCATGATGTATTTCCCGTTTCTGTTGGTATATGGGTATATGGGTAGATGAGTAAATGGGTAAATGAGTGAATGGATGAATAAGTGTTTAACTCATATACCCATATACTCATCTACCCATATACCCATCACATCCTCTCCGGTGCCCGTATCCCAAGGATGTTAAGACCGTTCTTTATAACCTGCCTGGTCTTATCTACCAATAATATCCTCGCCCTGGTTAATTCCTCATCGTCAGATAAAACCCGGTAAGCATTGTAAAATCTGTTGAGACTGCCACAAATATCAATAAGGTGATTACAGATCAGAGAGGGCTCATAATACTCCGCTGCCTTAAGTATAACGGAAGGAAATTGCCATAAATTCTTGATAAGGGTAAATGTTTCATCTTCGATGAGTAATTCATATTTTACATTCACCGTTACGGGCCTGCTGTACTTTCTTAAGATACTGCAAAGTCTGGCATGTGTATACTGGACGTAAGGCCCCGTCTCCCCTTCAAAATTCAACACTGCGTCCCAGTCAAAAATAACATCCTTGCTGCGTTTGGTGCTCAGATCGGCAAAGATGACGGCCCCAATACCTACATCCTTTGCCACAGTCTCTTTATTTTCCAGTGAAGGATTTTTTTCCTCAATGATTTTTCTGATACGCTCAATAGCTTCAACAAGCAAGTCCTCGAGTAAAACGACCTTTCCTTTACGGGTAGACATTTTACCGTCCTTAAACTTCATGAGACCAAAGTCTGCATGCACACAGCGGTTTGCCCAGCCGTATCCCATCAGTTCCAGGACTTTAAATACCTGCTTAAAATGTAACTTTTGCTCGGAGCCAACGACATAAATCATTTTATCAAAGTCGTATGTCTTCTTTCTATACCCGGCGGCTGCAATGTCACGGGTGGCATAAAGGGTGGCATCATCCCTTTTGCGCAAGAGGCACGGAGGCATATTATACGGCTCCAAGTCAACTATCAGCGCCTGCTCACTTATCCTGGCAAGCCCCTTCTCCTGAATCCTCTTTACCGTATCTTCTACCATCGTATTGTAAAAACTTTCACCGGTAAAGGTATCAAAATGTATTCCTAACATGTCATAAATCTTCTGAAACTCCTTCAGGCTGATATCTTTAAAGTGCTGCCATAACCCCCTCGCCTCCGGGTCTCCGGCTTCGAGTTTTTTAAACCATTCCCTCGCCTCGTCTTCCAGAACAGGGTTTTTCTCAGCTTCCTGATGAAACTTTACGTAAAGGTTATTCAGGTCAGTAATCGTATAAGATTTGTGGGCATTTTCATTTCCCCATTTTTTATAAGCCACAATTAATTGTCCAAACTGTGTCCCCCAATCACCGAGGTGATTAATCCCTATGCATCTGTATCCAAGGGCATTATAGATATTGTAAATTGCACTCCCAATCAATGCTGAGCGCAGGTGATGAACGGCAAGGTGTTTAGCAATATTGGGAGAAGAATAATCTACAATAACCGTCTTCCCGCTGCCGATATTTCCACTACCATAACAATCCTGCTCCTCATGCACCTTTTCAAGCACTGTATTTGAGAATATTGCCCTGTCCACAAAGAAGTTTACATAGGGCCCAAGTGCCTTTATCTCTGTTATTGGACTTGCGGCATGGAGTGTTTCCGATAGTTCCTCAGCGATGGTATTGGGGGATTTTTTCAGCGTTTTTGAGAGGATATAGCAGGGAAATGCATAATCACCCATCTTTAAATCGGGTGGTATTTCGATAAGTCTCTCTATCTCATTTTCCCGGAGGCCTGTTCTTTCTTTTAATAAAGATGCGATACTTTTTATAAAGTAATCCATATATTTTATGTTGCTAATTTCGCCGTTGATTACTCATAGCGCCACCATCCATATAAAACCATAGGTTCAGGTTACAAACCTGAACCCGCCGTCGAAATGTAAAAAATAAGTTACAAGATACCAAATTACGAAATGAACAAAAACGCTTACCTGTTTACAGACAGCCCCATCTTCGTCCTTACCTCCATCATAGTATCCCCAGCCATGCCCTTACATTTCTTTGCACCTGCATGTAATATATCCTGAAGACAATCCGGGTCTTTAATCAGTTGCTCATACCGGCTGCGAATAGGGGTTAACGCCTCAGTCACATTATTTGATAAAACCTTTTTACAATCAATACAGCCGATTTCAGCCGTGCGACATACCTTATTAATATGTTCTACTTGTTCCGTTTTGGAAAAATGCTTATGTAAAGTATACAGGTTGCAAATATCGGGATTGCCGGGATCGGTTCGCCTCTTTCTATTCTCATCAGTTACGGCTGTCGATAATTTTTTCCAGATCGATTCTGGTGTTTCCACGAGTGATATATAATTTCCAAGGCTCTTACTCATTTTTGACTTGCCGTCAAGCCCCATAATCCGGGGTGCCTCAGAAAGGACTTCCATTGGTTCCGGAAATATCTCTCCATACCTCGCATTGAATTTCCTCACAATTTCTCTTGCAAGTTCAATATGCTGAATCTGATCTTCTCCGACTGGCACTGCCTCGCCTTTATAAATCATGATATCAGCGGCCTGCAGGACAGGATAAGTAAACAACCCAGCATTGATATTTTCCCTATGCTGTTTCGATTTATCCTTAAACTGCGTCATACGTTCCAGATGCCCCATAGGGGTTATGGTATTGAGTATCCATGCGAGTTCTGTGTGCTCCGGTACATGGGACTGGACAAAGATAGTGCATTTGCCGGGATCTAAACCGGACGCAATATTAACAGCCGCAGCGTTAAGGATGCGCTTTTGCATGTCCTGTGGATTATACTCAATGGTAATTGCATGGTAATCCACAATGCAAAAGATACACTCATATTCATCAATCATTTTTACCCAGTTTTTAATAGCACCCAGATAATTGCCAATGTGTACATCTCCACTGGGCTGAATCCCACTAAATAATCGTTTTTTCATAAAATTTATCCATTTATCTACTATTCACTATCCGCTATTCACTAAATACCCCAAGCGGGTTCAGGTTGCAAACCTGAACCCGCCGGAAAACACCGATGGTTGGTTCAATTGTCCACGATTGAACCGAAACGTTTTGCATGTTTCATATGGCTGGAGTAATCCAAAATACACATGCCGTTCTAAACACATGGTTCAATCTACAAAATTGAACCAACCGTGGTCGCTGCCAGAACCGACCTAATTTAATAGTCTATTTACAAAACCTTCGGTAACAGCTTCTTAATCCGCCGCGCCGCTTCTCTTGTATTCTTTAGACTCGGAACAAGGGCAAATCGCACATACCCTTCACCCGGATTCAAGCCACTTTCTGTTTTATCGCTGATCCAGGCACCCGGAGTAGTTACAATGGCTATATCAGGTGAAAGAAGCTTTTTGGCAAAATCTACAGAAGTCATACCCTCCGGCACTTTCTGCCATAAGTAAATCGTCGCATCAGGAGTACAATCAGGTAATTTAATACTTTTGAATGCATTCACCAGCAGATCCCTTTTCACCTTATATTCGGCCCTCATCTTCCCAACATGGGTCTCATCATCCAGTGCAGCAATGGCTCCATCCTGAATAAATGTTGCCGTCCCTGAATCAATATTCGTTTTTACCTTTTTAAGGATATCAATAATCCGTTTATCACCCGCCACCCAGCCAACCCGGTAGCACGTCATGGCACTCCTTTTGGAGAATGAATTGAAGGCGATAACCCCTTCTTTCGTAACTTCCAGGATACTGTGGGGAGGTTCCTGAAAGTAAATCTCACTATACGCCTCATCAGATGCAATAATAATATTATGTTTTTTGCCAAATTCTACGACTTCTCTTAAGTATGATAAAGATGCTACTGCCCCGCTCGGACTGTTTGGATAATTAATCCACATAATCTTTGCCTTCCTGCAGACCTCGTCAGGAATAGACTTCAGGTCTATCAGAAATTTATTTTCTGCAAGAAGTGGTACGTAATAGGGAATACCTTCGGCAAACAGGGTTCCTCTTGTATACGGCGGATACCCCGGAGTAGGGATAATCACATAGTCACCGGGGTCGACGATCCCCTCAGGGAAATTAAATACCGCCTCCTTTGAGCCAATAGTGGATGAGACCTCTGCAGCCGGATCCACCTGTACGCCAAATCTCTGCTGAGTCCACCGGGCTATTGCCTGGCGAAAATCAGATGAACCAATATAACTCGGATAACCTGCAGATTTACGGAGGGTTATTCCTCTCTGTGTTGCCTTACGCACAATCTCCGGCGTTGGCACAGTGGGATCGCCAACTCCAAAATCAATCGGGGTAATGCCCATTGACTTTAATTTTTCAACTTCTTTGTCTACTTCTGCAAATGCGTAGGCACCAATCGATTGTAATCTCTTTGATGCTGTAATTTCCATAAATACGTTTTTTCCTTTCCTTATTTGATAATCCAGTATGCTATTTTTTTGATGGGTCGGTAACTACCGGCTTGACAGGACTCCTTTTTGCGGTCATCTCCCTGATTTCTATTTCAAGTACATTTGTTTTATGTATCATCGCATCGGTGAAAGGGACTTTTGGGTTTTGCGGCGCATACTTATCAGCAAGTTTCTGGAGGGCGTAGTTCTTCGCATGATAGTCGGAGAGTATGCTTATATTGCCGAATACGATAACAGACCGGTAAGCAACGGAAGAACCACAGGTTGGCTGCTTTACAATCACGCTTTTGACTTCTTCCACTTCAAAACAAACATTCCGGTTGATCCGGATATTTTCAATCTTTCTCCCTTCGTTTGCACAATGGAGAAATATTTTAGAGGTTTCCCTGTCATACGTAAAGTTCATCGGTGTGATATAGGGAATCCCGTGCGCACATGTCCCTAATCTCCCCACCATGGCAGTTGAAAGAATCTCTTCAATCTCATTCCTGTCAGTTATCTCTTTATCTTTTCTTCTCACAAACTATATCTTTCTTCCAACCGCTTCTGCCACGGGCTTTAATTCCAGCATCAATTGTTCAAAGGATTCAAGATTA
>CAZPUD010000195.1:0-7658 GCA_964589115.1 uncultured candidatus Brocadiaceae bacterium
ACTTGCAGCTTCTCTACACATCTATCTTCTCCTTTAATATCTTTAGAAAAATATTTTCACCATCGGCATGTAGGGCAAACCTTTAGGTTTGCCTTCCTGCACAAACGCAAGAGCAAACGCAAGGCTAAAGCCTCGCCCTACATTTCTATTCCGACTCTTTTGGGTTAGGAACAATATTGACTTTTGGGAATTTTGTACGAATTGTGTACGACGTATATGCGACATGAGAAGATTTGCCATTGCCGGACGGAATATGTTCCGATGCATTTTCATTAACTCTGCCCTTATAATTGGTACCCCCAAGGGGATTTGAACCCCTGTCTTCAGGCTGAGAACCTGACATCCTGGGCCACTAGACGATGGGGGCTGAGAAAATGCAAGGAATATTAAGGAAATGTGGTTTTCCTCGTATAAATTCCTAAATTACGGATAAAAAATACTAAATTTATTGTATAATGTCAATAAAATTTAAATTTAATTAACATAAAACCCTTTCTCCTGTTTTCGTTATTTTTATCCTGCCAAAGTCATCCATCTTGCTTAACTCTCCGGCATTAAAGACAGGTCCGTCGATACACACACGCTGCCCGCTGCAGTCACACTGGCCGCAGACGCCAAAAGCGCATTTCATATACCTTTCTAAGGACACCTCGCATGCGATATCATAATCTCTGCATAATCCAACTATCTTATACAACATCTTCTCAGGGCCACAGGCATAAACCATCTGGAAACGCTGACTCTTAAGCGTTTCTTTCAGGAGATCGACGGTTGTTCCTTTGAATCCAAGCGTCCCATCTTCGGTACACAATCTCATGGTTTTAAACCGATCCTGGTAGAGTATTTCAGAAGCTGTTCGGGACCCATGGATAATAGTTACCCCGTTGTGTAATCTATCTGCAATCGTTGCCAGAGGTGCCATCCCTATTCCACCTCCTACAGCACATGAATTTGGTTGTAAGTTAAATTTCCTCCCGTACGGGCCGCGTATACCAATTATATCCCCTACCCTCTTATTATGAAATGCACTGGTGAATACACCTTTTTTTAAAACAGAAATACCTATGAGATCTCCTTGAATGTAAGATATAGTAAATGGTTTTTCATCAAGGAGTGGAATCCATACCATTACAAATTGTCCTGGGTCAAAATGCAGTTGGTGATGAAAAAAGAACGTTTTTACGTTTGAAGATTCCTCCAAAACATCACAAATCTTTACCATTATCGGCTGTTCAATCATGTGCGGCACCTACAATCTCATTAATAGCATCAAAACCATTCTCCTGCATCCAAAGGCTTATTTCTTCGCATACCATATTAAAAACACCAATACCACGGTAATAAACAGCCGTTCCTATCCCAACAGCCGACGCCCCTGCCATTATCATCTCAATGGCGTGCCGTCCGGTAGAAATACCACCGACACCTATAATCGGAATTTTTACGGCCTTATATAAATCATATACGCATCGAATTGCGATAGGTCTAAGGGCATCACCGGTAACACCACCTACCTGAAAACTTAAAACGGGCTTTCTGGCTTCTATATTTATGATCATACCAGGACCCATGGAATTAACTGCCGTAATGGCATCTGCACCCGCGTCTTCTGCTGCTTTTGCAACAGCGCAAATTTCCGGAATATTAGGGGATAATTTTATGAATATGGGCAATTTCGTTATCTTCCTTACAGCGGACATTATGCCTGAAGTGGCCTCCGGGGTTCCCTGTCCGGCAAGGAGTCCAAACCCGGGCGTGTGGGGGCAGGAAAGGGGTATTTCTATTGCTGAAAATTTTTGGGCGGAAAGGCCTTCGATAACCCTTACAAAATCCTCTTTCTCTGTACCAACTACACTGGCAATTACCGGAACACCAACATCCTGAAGATCCGTAAACTCTTTCGCAGCTTTTTCAACTCCAGGATTAGAATAACCAACGGCATTCAGCATACCTGCCTCAAAGGTAATAACGGTAGGGTTTTTATGTCCTTCCCTGGGCTGCGTACTGATCGATTTTATCGTTACAGCACCTGCACCGTTTTCTGCAACACGCTTTAATAATGCCTTTGTTGTGCCCAATATCCCGGATGCCGAGATAACCGGATTCATTAACTGGATACCGGCAAGGTCGCTAGATAAATTTATTTTAGACATCCAGAGTATTATAGTGACTGTAAATTAAATGTAAATTAATTTTATCCATAACATCTAATAAGATTTATTCTTGACAATTGAAGAAAGTCATATAAATATAGTGGTTAAGAATCCTGAAAAGAAATTTTAAGATATAATTAAATAATAATCAATTGCTTATGAGAATTCTCGGAATCGACCCAGGTACGAAGATCGCTGGCTATGGCTTGATAGAAATAAAAGGTTCAAGGATCATAGCGGTTGAATATGGTTCTCTGAAAGCCGATAAAAATCAGGATTTCCCACAGCGACTCAAATTCATCCATTCCGGTATTATGGAAATTATTTTAAGACATCAACCGGATCAGATGGCTATAGAAGAGGTTTTTTATGGTAAAAATATAAAGTCGGCAATAAAGATCGGTGAAGGGAGAGGCATTGTATTTTTGTGTGCGGCATTGGCAAATATTCCTATAACTGAATATGCTGCAACAGCTATCAAAAAGGCAGTTGCGGGTAATGGAAACGCCCATAAGAGTCAGGTACAGGAAATGGTAAAAGTTATTCTGGAATTGCCCGAAATCCCTGAACCCGAAGATGCATCCGATGCACTTGCCATTGCAATTTGCCATAGCCATAACCTTAATTTCAAAATGCAAATTTAAAATCTCAACATCCATAAAAAATCCTCTGTTTAACCTTGACACAAGGGTCGCTTTTGCTATAATCCATTTTTCTCTTGTCATTCTTCCTTACTATCATTAACCCTTTTATTTAAATGAGATAAAAATTCATGGAAAATGCCATCCGGAAGGTAAATATACTAATAGAAGCCATTCCTTATATACGGTCTTTTAAAGACAAAATAGTGGTAATTAAATTCGGTGGAGGGGCAATGTCCAGCGATGAAGTACTCACAAACGTACTCCAGGACATTGTGTTTATGAAAACCGTCGGCATTATGCCAATATTGGTTCATGGCGGCGGTCCACATATCACCCAGGAGATGGCCAAAAGGGGTTTAAGTCCAAAATTTATTGAAGGTCATAGAATTACCGATCATGAGACTCTGGAGATAGCAAAAGATATCCTCATCAACCAAATCAGCGCCTCTATAATAAAGAAGATTTCAGAACTGGGTAATGAAGCCACCTCTATCTGGCAGAATGGACACTGCTCTGTAAAGGCAGAAAAATATTATGCAGAGGCAAAAGCAGATGATGGTACAATGAAAAAGCTAGATATTGGCTTCGTAGGTAAGGTAACGTCTGTTGACAGAGATAAATTCTTACATTTGTGCAGTTCATGCACAATCCCAGTTGTTCCCCCTATTGCAAAAGGGAATAACGGAGACATATATAATATCAATGCAGACAACGTAGCAGCGTTTATTGCCAAAGCACTTAACGCAGAAAAGCTTGTTTTTCTCTCAAATACACATGGTATTATGACAAAACCTAACGATGAAACCTCACTCGCTTCGACCCTGCATGAGGATGAAGTTCACACACTTATTGAAAAAGGTATAATCAGCGGTGGAATGCTGCCCAAGGCATTGGCGTGTATTAATGCGGTAAAAGCAGGGATAAAAAAAGCACATATTATTAACGGGTTAATACCTCACGCCCTTTTATTGGAAATCTTTACTGATAAAGGTGTTGGCACGCAGATCATTGTATAGGCCACAGAGCGCAGGCACTTAGCGCATCAACATCAACAAGATTTTGCCGATATGTAAAAGCATTTAAACTCTAAATTCGAATATCGAAATACGAAACAAATCCTAAATCCTAATGTTTGAATGACCAAAACATAAAGGAACCACAGATTACCTGGCGTGGCCTTTGGCCGCAACCAAATTCGAAATACGAATATCGAAATACGAAACAATTCCAAATGACAAAAAAACACAATGCTCCAAACTTTACGTAAGCCTTATATAATCGACGTCTTACGGCTATGTATTTTAAAAAACGAGCATAAAAAACAAGAAGTTGATGGATAGTAGTACAGATAACACAGATAAAAAATCCTTTCTCTGTCAATCGAAATGGGGTTTTTGTCATTGAGATTTTGTATTTTTCGAATTTCGTATTTCGGATTTCGTATTTTCTATTTTATATCTGTGTCATCTGTGAAATCTGTGGTTCCATGTTTTTTGAATTTGTTTCGTATTTCGTGCTTAGTATTTCGGATTTCCATTTCGCAGTTCCCGGATACCTCACTACAAGAAGAGGTTCAGATGGCTCAGAAATGTATCCTACCCTCTACTATCTTAATCACAATAATTATCCTTGTGTCATCATACAAAAATGCCAAAGGCTATGATAATGCTGAAGACTACGATCCTGATATAAATTTCTGGCCAGTCTTTTACTATAATAAGGGTACAGATAAAAACGATAAAGAAATTGAGGTATTGTATCCTTTTTTTCATTTAAAGAAAAACAAAGACACAAGTACATTTTCCTTCAGACCTGTCTACAGCGTTAAAAAAATTCCAGAAGAGAAGTATAGGAAATCCGAATTTCTCTGGCCTCTTAGTCACGCAACACACACCGAGAATAGGGTGTACCAAAGGGCATTCCCTTTCTATTCATACGAAAGAGATACAAGTGGCAAAATTCCCGAAGAAAACACCACTTTCTTTCCTTTTTTCTTCAAGAGAACACAGAATGGTAAGGATTTTGCCCTCTTTCCTTTCTATGGAAAGTTTCATCACAGATTCAACCAGGACACAATACAATTTATCTTATGGCCCATCTATACAAAATTAATAAAAGACAATCGTCAAACATGGAATATTATCTGGCCAATTTTTAACTATACTACATCATCTAATGGCAATGAATATGGATACAAGTTTTGGCCTTTTTATGGAAGGCACGAGAAAAAAGAAAAATACAAAAAGGGATTCATCATGTGGCCACTTTACGTTTACATCAATGCTGGCATAAATGATACTGGAGAGTACAAAGGCTGGGGAACTATTCCGTTCTATATTACTGAGAAAACTCCTGTGTCTGATTCTAAGTCAGTTTTATGGCCACTCTTTAAACACATAAAGGATAGGCAGAAAGGGTTAGAGCGATGGGATTACCCATTTCCAATAGCAACAAAAATAAAAAGTAAAGAAAGAAATAAAAACGCCTTCCTGCCGTTTTGGAGTATCGACCGCACCACAGATACAAAAACCCTTTCACTCGCTTACCCGCTATTTTGGTCAATTCACTATCGGGCAGGTGATTCCTGCGAAATTGACACTATACGTTTTCTACCCTTTTATTGGGAGCGACATGAATATTTTAACAGGGATGAAAAACATGGTGCACTAAGACAAATATGGCCCTTTTATAAAAAAGAAAAAGGATCAGATTCATCCACAAGTCTTGAAGTACTTTCTCTATATCCATTATTAGATGATGGAGGCTGGGAGAGGAACTGGAAACCGTTCTTTCATATTTATGAACAGAATGATAATAAAACAACAGGCGTAAAAACGACGCGCTTTCTGTGGAGGCTTTATCACCACGAAAGCAGCATGCAATTTTCATATAGAGAAATGGCACCTTTTTTCTCTTTATACAAAAATCATGAAGGTGTTGTATACTTTTCTTTGCTCAGCAATATGATTAAATACAAGAAAGACAAAAGCGGCCGATATATCAAATTATTCTATCTATTAAAAATACCTTTGTAAAAGAGGATTTCTATAACGTGGCAAATCCGTTAACCTACGTAGGTATAAGGGCACTTAATCTATTCCAACTTGTAGGTGAGTTACTCCAGCTTTTTATCAGCACCCTGTACTGGTGTAAGCAGGCCTTCAGGAATTTGGATAAGATTTTTCATTTTATGGTAAAGATGGGGGTTAATACCTTACCAATTGCTACTTTTACATCGCTTTTTGTAGGAATGGTGATGGTGCTCCAGACAGGATATACCCTGGAAAAATTTGGCATGGCAGAGTCATTGGGTGCCATCGTTCCTATTGCCATGGCAAGGGAGTTAGGACCGGTACTCACAGCACTCCTTCTTGCAGGCAGGATTGGAGCTGCAATTACTGCTGAAATTGGCACCATGAATGTATCAGAAGAGATATATGCCCTTAAGACCCTGAACATCGACCCTGTAAGATATCTTTCAATGCCCCGTTTTCTCGCCTGTCTGTGCATGCTGCCTGTTTTGGTTATCTACGCTGATGTGGTAGGTATTTTAGGCGGGGCTTCCGTAGCCGCAGCATATTTCCACATCCCCCCTAAAATTTATTTTGACCGGATGGCGGAGAGTCTTGAAGTTCTTGATATTATCAAAGGTCTTGTAAAAGCAGCAATTTTTGGCGCTACAATTGCCATAGTAGGATGCCGTTATGGTTTGAAGGCAGAGGGTGGAGCCGCCGGTGTAGGAGAAGCAACAACAAAATCGGTAGTCTGCTCGTTCGTTTCAATATATATTTTAAATTACTTTATAACCAGATTATGGCTGTAAACGATGTTGAGATTGAAATACAGAAGCTAAATAAGTCCTTTAACAATTTTCAGGTACTTAAGGACCTTGACCTGAAAATACGGAAAGGTGAAACTACCGTAATCATTGGAGGCAGTGGAACAGGAAAGAGTGTCCTGCTAAAGCATATTATCGGCTTAATAAAACCAGATTCAGGAAAAATACTTATACGCGGTATAGATATTACCACAAAAAACGAATCAGAAATAGAAGGGATCAGAAGCCGATTTGCTATGGTATTTCAATCTTCTGCGCTGTTAAATTCTCTCACGGTTGCTGAAAATGTTGGATTAGGACTCAAAGAACAGCATCGGTTTTCTAAAAGGCAAATCGATGAGATTGTTATGGAAAAACTAAAATTGGTAAAAATGGAGCATAAATATAACAGCATGCCGGAAGAACTCAGTGGAGGAATGAAAAAAAGGGTTGCGATCGCCCGTGCCCTTGCAATGGATCCAGAGGTCATACTCTATGATGAACCGACGGCGGGTCTTGATCCTGTTATGTCCGGAAATATCGATGAACTTATCGTGGAGTTAAAAGAGAAATTTAAAAAGACCTCGGTCGTTGTAACCCATGATATGGAATCGGCGTTCTTTACCGGCGACCATATCTGTATGCTTTACCAGGGAAGGATTATTGAGGAAGGCGATCCTGAATCATTCAGGAATAGTAAAAATAATATTGTTACTCAATTCATCAAAAGGCATTAGTATCTTCTAAAAAAATTTTGACAATTTTATCAAAAATATTTAGAACAAACTCGAATATCGAAATACGAAACAAATCCAAAATTCTAATTTCTGAATGACCAAAACACATATGAACCACAGATGACCTGGCGCGGCCTTTGGCCGCAACCAAATTCGAAATAAGAATATCGAAATACGAAACAATTCCAAATGACAAAAAACACAATGTCCCAAACTTTACGTAAGCCTTATATAATCAACGTCTTACGGCTATGTATTTTAAAAAACGAGCATAAAAAACAAGAAGTTGATGGATAGTAGTACAGAT
>CAZPUD010000196.1:0-7642 GCA_964589115.1 uncultured candidatus Brocadiaceae bacterium
TAGGTCAATATGAGTTCTATGTAAGTACTGATGGAACGAACTGGGGTACTGCTGTGGCAACGGGGACTTTTGCAAATAGTGCTGCGGAAAAAGAGGTACTCTTTACACAGACAACAGCACAGTTCATCCGTCTGAGGGCTTTGACAGAGGTCAATGGCAATCCATGGACATCTATGGCAGAGATTAGTGTGCTGGGTACTCTGGCATCGGGGAATCAGACGCCTAATGGTGTCATCAACACACCAAGCAGTAATCTCAGTATTAATGTAGGCGATTCAGTTAACTTCACCGGTACAGGGACTGATCCCGACAACAATACGCCGTTAACCTATCTATGGAATTTTGGTGATCCGGCGATTGCTGATTCAACACTGGAAGATCCGGGATCGGTACAATTTAACAATGCAGGGGTCTTCACGGTGACCTTTACCGTTACCGATGCCCTTGGACTGGCTGACCCTACACCTGCAACCCGTACGATTACCGTACAGAGCACCATTTCCAAAACGAACTGGAGCTTGTTATACGTTGATAGTCAGGAGCTTGTAGGAGAGAACGGAGCAGCAACAAACGCCTTTGATGGTAATACAGGTACCTTCTGGCATACTAAGTGGTTCAACGGCAGCGATCCTCTGCCTCATGAGATTCAGATCGACCTGGGGGCAACTTATAATATAAACGGTTTTCGTTATTTGCCCCGTCAGGATGGCAGTCAAAATGGACGTATAGGTCAATATGAGTTCTATGTAAGTACTGATGGAACGAACTGGGGTACTGCTGTAGCGACAGGGACGTTTGCAAATAGTGCAGCAGAAAAAGAAGTACTCTTTGCCCAGACGACGGCACGGTATATACGTTTAAGAGCATTATCAGAGGTCAATGGTAATCAGTGGACTTCCATGGCAGAGATTAGCGTGTTGGGTAGTCTGGCATCCGGGAACCAGGCACCTAATGGTGTTATCGATACACCAAGCGGTAATCTCACGATTAATGTAGGCGATTCAGTTAACTTCACCGGTACAGGGACTGATCCTGATAACAATACACCATTAACCTATCTATGGAATTTTGGTGATCTGGCGATTGCTGATTCAACATTGGAAGATCCGGGATCGGTACAATTTAACAACACAGGTGTCTTCACAGTGACCTTTACGGTTACCGATGCCCTTGGACTCTCTGATCCTACACCAGCAACCCGTACGATTACCGTACAAAGTACCGCAGGTGATCCTATTCCCAAAACGGGCTGGAGTTTGTTATATGTAGATAGTCAGGAGCTTGTAGGGGAGAACGGTGCAGCAACAAACTCCTTCGATGGAAATACAGGTACCTTCTGGCATACGAAGTGGTTTAACGGCAGTGATTCCCTGCCTCATGAGATTCAAATTGATCTTGGGGCAACCTACGATATCTATGCCTTCCGCTACCTGCCTCGCCAGGATGGTGATCAAAATGGACGGATAGGTCAATATGAGTTCTATGTAAGTACTGATGGAACGAACTGGGGTACTGCTGTGGCAACGGGGACTTTTGCAAATAGTGCTGCGGAAAAAGAGGTACTCTTTACACAGACAACAGCACAGTTCATCCGTCTGAGGGCTTTGACAGAGGTCAATGGCAATCCATGGACATCTATGGCAGAGATTAGTGTGCTGGGTACTCTGGCATCGGGGAATCAGACGCCTAATGGTGTCATCAACACACCAAGCAGTAATCTCAGTATTAATGTAGGCGATTCAGTTAACTTCACCGGTACAGGGACTGATCCCGACAACAATACGCCGTTAACCTATCTATGGAATTTTGGTGATCCGGCGATTGCTGATTCAACACTGGAAGATCCGGGATCGGTACAATTTAACAATGCAGGGGTCTTCACGGTGACCTTTACCGTTACCGATGCCCTTGGACTGGCTGACCCTACACCTGCAACCCGTACGATTACCGTACAGAGCACCATTTCCAAAACGAACTGGAGCTTGTTATACGTTGATAGTCAGGAGCTTGTAGGAGAGAACGGAGCAGCAACAAACGCCTTTGATGGTAATACAGGTACCTTCTGGCATACTAAGTGGTTCAACGGCAGCGATCCTCTGCCTCATGAGATTCAGATCGACCTGGGGGCAACTTATAATATAAACGGTTTTCGTTATTTGCCCCGTCAGGATGGCAGTCAAAATGGACGTATAGGTCAATATGAGTTCTATGTAAGTACTGATGGAACGAACTGGGGTACTGCTGTAGCGACAGGGACCTTTGCAAATACCATTGTAGAAAAAGAGGTACTCTTTACACAGACAACGGCACGGTATATACGTCTGAGAGCATTAACAGAGGTCAATGGTAATCAGTGGACTTCCATGGCAGAGATCGGTGTACTGGGTAATTGAGTACAAGTTTCTCTGATACGCCATAAACGAAAAACCAGTGAAATTAATTGCTCAGGTTCAAGGTTCAGGGTTATAGGGAGGGGAGACGAAATGGTTAAGAAGGGAAAAGAACCGTGAACCTGACAACCTGAGCAGTTAAAAGGATTTCTATGAAATTACCCGGGCTTAATAAAAATTTCAAATATCATAACCGGAGGCAACCATGGCAAAATGTTTAAACTTGAGGAGTCTTATGAGGGTACGTTTTTTTTGGTTCATTTTGCTTATTTACCTACCTGTATGGTGTGGTATCTGGATTATGGATGCAGCAGGAGATACGATACCTCCAACCATAATTTCAACGAGTCCTTCCAATAATGAAGAAGATGTAGCGGTTGACAGGACCATTAATGCAACCTTCAGTGAGCCGATGGATGCTTCTACTATTACCACAAGCACGTTTCTTGTAAAGGATGGTAATGATAATAGTGTAGATGGAACGGTTTCTTATAGTGGCACTACGGCTATCTTTACTCCAACAGTTATCTTAGCCAAGATTACTACTTATAATGTAACAATCACAACCGGCGTAAAAGATACGGCCGGTAATGCAATGGTTTCTGACTACACATGGAGCTTTACCACAATTGAGCCAGATCCGCCGGACCCTCTCGCTTCACTCAAGACGATTACACCGCCTCTTCCTGATAATCTTGATGAATTTGTAAAGGATACAACTGCAGCCATACAACTGGGAAAGGCCTTGTTCTGGGATATGCAGGCGGGAAGTGACGGTATTCAGGCCTGCGCTAGCTGCCACTACCATGCCGGAGCAGATAACAGGAGTAAGAACCAGCTTTCGCCTGCTTTTGATAATATCTTCCATGGGAGTACTGGTCCTAAATACAGTTTTATAGCAGCTGATTTTCCCAGGGAAAAACAAAATAACGATGTGAGCGGTTCTCAGGGTGTATTCAATACTCAGTTTAATAAGACCATTATTTTTCAATCGGAGGAGGATGGAACCTTACTGGGTGATGCAATATTTAATGTCAATAATATTCAAACCCGCAGGGTAACAGGTCGCAGCACGCCTACGGTAATCAACGCTATATTCAACTTTCGAAACTTCTGGGACGGGCGGGCCAATAATGTTTTTAACGGGGTAGACCCTTTTGGGCCAAGAAATGCCGATGCCAGAATTCAGGTAGCATCAGGCCTTTATAAACCCAGATCTGAGCAGGGTGTTAGTATAGAAAAGGCAAGCACTGCATCTCAGGCAGTAGGTCCGCCAATGAGTCCATTCGAAATGGCTTACGATGGCCGTACATTTCCTGATATTGCCAGGAAATTATTCCGTCTTACACCATTAGGAAAACAAGTGGTGCATCAGGATGACAGCGTGTTGGGAAGCCTCGCTAATTCCGGTAATCCCGGTCTTAATACCACGTATCAGAAAATGATCATGGATGCGTTTCATCCAAAATATTGGAGATCTGCAAGGCTGAACAACGGATATACCTTAATGGAAAGTAATTTTGCCCTTATCTGGGGGATATCGATAATGCTTTACGAATCAACTTTGGTATCCGATGATAGTCCCTTTGACAGATTTATGGATGGAGATCCTAATGCCTTAACTCAGCAGCAAAAAGATGGATTGGATATCTTTAAAGGCAAGGCCAGGTGTGTAAGATGCCACGATGGTGCTGAGTTTACAAACGCTGCCACCCCCCAGGCAATCGAAGGTCAGGCAGAATTATTTTTGGAGAGGATGCTTAATGCTGATAGAACACTTGGACCTGCAATCTATGATGTAGGGTTTTATAACATAGGTGTCAGGCAGACCGATGAAGATCTTGGTGTAGGTGGTGAAGACCCTTTTGACAACCCTCTTTCATATACACGACAGTATCTGATGAAATTACAGGGATTAAGTGTACCTGATGTGTTTGATATCGATCCCTGTGTATTTGAGGAGCGTTTTTTATCATCTGAGTTCACAGGTGGTTTCGATCCAATCGACTGTGATGGTGATGGGATTGCTGATACAGGGGTACCTACTGATCCCAATGAAATTCAGAATTTAAGGGTTAGTGTAGATGGTGCCTTCAAGGTTCCAACGCTTCGTAATGTAGAGCTTACCGGGCCATATTTTCATAATGGTAGCCGGGCAACCCTGCGGCAGGTTGTAGAGTTCTATGACGATGGTCCAGATTTTAGAAATGAGAATCTGGTAAATATTCCTCCGGATATCCTGCCGCGTCTTAACCTAAGTGAACAAGAGATAACGGATCTGGTGGCATTTATGATTGCGTTGACTGATGATCGTGTGCGTTATAAAAAAGCACCTTTTGACCATCCACAACTTTTTATTCCAAATGGGCATCCCGATCCTGTTTCAGATGATGGTACCGGTAAAGCTACCGATAGTCTATTGGAAATACCGGCTGTAGGTAGAGACGGTGGTGCCGCTATTGGAACATTCTTAAATCTTTCACATTTTTAGGACAGTATAATTTAATACGATAAATAAATGAGAAATAGTTTCGAAAATATAGCTAACGATGGGAGGGAGTTATGAAAGGAATAAGCAGGCGTGAGTTTATCAAAAAGGGTGCGTGTAATTTAACTGCTGTAGCATTGGGTTCTATCGTTGGTATACCCCAAATATTCCGGCAGACCGAAGTTTTTGCCGGTGATCAAAATCTGGTACTGGAAATAACAGAGGTTTTACACCAGATGGTGGATAAGACATTAGTCTACGGCCTGGCCTTTACAAATCCGTTATTGGGTCCAGAGCCGAGTATTCCTGGACCGGTTATTTATGCAACAGAAGGTGACAATATAACCATTACTGTTAGGAACAGACATAAAATGGCCGGTGCCAATCATGCCTTCGCTATTACGGGTACCGGACCCGGGAGTTACTTCGTAAATACGGGTCCTATTGCTCCTAATCATGAAGCAGAAGTGACCTTTAACGCCCCGGCAGCCGGCACATACATGTATATGGATCCATACAACGATCCGGTGAACCGCATATTGGGATTGCATGGAATGATGATTGTAAGACCTCCAAGTGGGAATACCCCATACAAAAATCCACCGGCTGCAATTCAGGATTTATTTGATGATTTGGGAACTACCACCCACTTCCCGGGCCTTCCCTGGGATACGGCAAGAGAACATATCTGGATATTCAGCCAGATTGACCCTACTTGGAATAAATTGGCACAGGATAATGAGCCCATTGATCCGAATAATCTTAAGCAAAATTTTCTGCCGCGTTATTTTACTATCAATGGCATATCTGGATATTTCTCTGCTCATGACCCGGCCATTCAGTTGATAGGTAAGGCGGGAGAACCTCGGTTGATTCGTAATATAAATGCAGGTTTGTCCGTCCATTCTCCCCATATCCATGCCAATCATGGTTACCTGCTCTCCGTTAATGGTGTTGTTCAGAGTAATGTGTGGTGGGTAGATACATGGACTATGAAAGGCGGGGATATCAAAGATGTGCTATATCCAATGACGATGCCTCCTGATATTCCATTGGATACATGGAACAGATTAAAGAATGGAACCTCACTAGAAGGATTTCCTGATAACCCCATGCATGGGACTAACACTGGTTTTCCCATGTTTTATCCTATGCACTGCCATACGGAGATATCTCAAACAGCAGCAGGCGGTAATTACCCACAGGGTTTGGTGACCCATATTGAATTCAACGGGGCTGTGCCCGGGGTTTAATTCAGAAATCTAATTTAATGTTTAGGAATTTCAATGTTTCAGAGTTGGTTCAATCGTCCACGATTGAACCGAAACGTTTAGCATATCTCATACGCCTGGAGTAAACCGAAACGTACAGGACAATGCTAAACGCATGGTTCAATCTGCAAGATTGAACCAACCACAGCTTACATTAAAAAAGTTGCCGCAAGGTTCAATTTAAAGTAAGAACAGATATAAAGGAGGGAAAAAATGGCGAGTATGAAAAGACGTATAGTACCCAGAGATCCTCATAGATTGGTTGATGATCCGGAATTTCAAGCAATGTTTGAAGCCTTTTCTTGTAATGTTCCCAATGGTAGCCCGGCGACTCCGGATA
Source organism: uncultured candidatus Brocadiaceae bacterium (assembly GCA_964589115.1). Lineage (GTDB taxonomy): Bacteria > Planctomycetota > Brocadiia > Brocadiales > Brocadiaceae > JBDIVL01. The sequence continues at coordinate 6,490 of CAZPUD010000196.1, forward strand.
TTTTGACCCCTGATATTACCTTTACCCGGTGGTTTCGGACTATCGATATCGAGATGCCAGATACCAATATAGTAGAATTCTGGGGGTTTAGTAGCCCGGAAAATACCCTTGGTGCATTCCCATCAGATACAATACGGTTGACACAAGGACAAATCTTTCACTGTAAGCTTGAGCAGCTTAAGAAGGGTACACATACAATACATTGGCATGGTATTGAGCCGACGGCGATGAACGATGGGGTAGGGAAGCTTTCTTTTGAAGTGAGTGGTGAGTATACCTATCAATGGTATGCAAGCTCGGCGGGTACTTATTTTTACCATTGTCATCATAATACCGTCCTGCACTTTGAAATGGGTATGTACGGCATGCTCATTATCGATCCCCCGGATGACCCAGGCGATCCGCCAGGAACGAAGAGGGCATTTACAAATGGTCCAATTTATGATGTAGAGGCCATATGGGTTTCCGATGATGTGGATCCTGTATGGCACAGCGATATTGCCGGCACACATGGTCATGATGCCGGCATTGCTTGTCCTTTTGGGATGGATATGGGTCTGCATAATTTCAACCCACAGTATTTCCTGATTACCGGGGTACCACATCCATGGTCACAAAATCTTCCTACAGATTTAACCCACCCTGGGGTTGCCGTGACTGTTAATACCGGTCAGACACTTCTCGTCAGATTGCTCTGTGCAGGTTATTGCGTACACAGATATACCATTGAAGGTCTGGATGCAGAGGTTATAGCTATGGATGGCCGGCCTATGGGACAGCTACCTTATACCAAGTACTGTCAATCTTTTATCATAAATGCAGGACAGTCATTCGAGCTTACAGCGGCACGGCGTTATGATTTGATAATCAAGCCAACAGGATCAGACGTTGGTTCTCACAAAGTAACAGTGGAGTTCTTTGATCTAAACAATGGCAGCTTTTTAGGCAAAGCAGAAACCTTTATCCATGTTGTTTAAAAATATCTTATGATTAGCACACAGTCAATTTAATTTGTAACGGTATGTTAATAACCAAAAGAGGTATAACATGTCATTGCGAGGGTCTTTTCCGAAGCAATCTCTTAGAGTTTAGAGTTTGAACTCTAAACTAGAAACTCGAAACTCTAAATAAAGGGATTGCTTCGGGGAAAAAC
>CAZPUD010000197.1:0-7629 GCA_964589115.1 uncultured candidatus Brocadiaceae bacterium
TTGTCTTCATCTGTGTGAGGATATCAACAATGTTATTTAAATGACCTTCTGCAACTGATACCAGATTTTTTGCCGATCCGATATTATTCAATGCCTGGCCCAGTCCTTCTGCACGGGCATTAAACTTCTTTGCAATAGTGTAACCGGCTGCATCATCGGCTGCCGTGTTAATCTTTTTGCCGGTAGCTAACCGCAGTTGAGAAACAGCCATACGGCTACTAATATCGGACAAAGACCTTAAGGCATTCAACGCATTAATATTGGTATTAATTCTACTCATGTTTTAAACCTCCTTGTTTTTAGTTTTCTCGTATTCCATAACGAGAAAAAACGGACTTATTTCATTCTAACTTTCACAAAGATTTACAGACCGACCAGTCTAGTCTTTAAATTTATTCATGGTACCTGATCTAATTATCGACAAAACTTTTAAAAAATTTAATAAATTTTAAAAATTTATATTATCTTCGAATCTTTTTCTTCACAATGGATAGATTTTGTAAGGCATAATTACATGTAGGGTCTAGTGTAAGTGCCGCTTCTAGCCCAATAACTGCAGCTTCTAATTTACCTAGTTTAGCGTAGCAGGTAGCTATATTCGCAACAGTCATTGCATCAGCAGGAAAGACCTTAAGGTATCTTTCCAGCAGTTCTATTGCCCTGGCATACTCCTCGATCTCTATACAGAGATTGCCCAGATCATGGAATACCGTATTATTTGATGGGTTTGATCTTAGGGTATTTTGGATGAAATTTATTGCACTCGTTTTATCACCCATTTTAAACTTGATCCTTTCCATAAGACATTTAAGCCTTATGTGATCAGGGTGCGAAGAGGCGACTATATTTAACATTTCTTCCGCTTCTTTAAGTTGATTCGTCTGTATTAGCAGGTTTATTAAAAGTATGTATGTATTTATATCGTTGTTACCCCGGTGTATTAATTGTTTAAATGTGTTAATGGCATCGGGAGATTGTCCCATCATTGCTTGTATGTTTCCCAGGAAAAGATATACTGCATTATCAGCTATACCCAGCTTCATGGCCTCGTTTGCTATATTTGCGGCCTTATCCAAACGATTTTGTGAGGCATATAAATTCATAAGGTTTAAGTAATACAATGGTTCCCTATTATTTAATTCAATTGCCTTTTTATATGCCGCCTCGGCCATATGAGGAAATCCCAGCTTGTTGTAACACACACCAATATTGCCATATGCTTTATGTTCGTAAGTATAGGAATCGACAATGAAAAGGTTAAAGGAAGGATTTTTGTTTTCCCTTTCTTTTACGACAAGATACTTTTTAAAATAAGGTAAAGCATCTTTGAATATCTCCTGTTTTAAGGCTATCTCTCCAGCTGCAAATAGAATGTCAAGTGAATCGGGATATTCATGTATTGCTTTTTTGCAGATTGCTTCTCCCCTATCGAGTTGGTTCTTGTTTACCATGGCATATATAAGATCGATGTATATTCTTTGTTTGTGATTTTTTGATGTGATATCTTTTCGTGACGCAAGGATGTTTAATCCCATTTCTCCAAGCTCAATTACTTTATTGTAGTTATGTTCATTTCGGTAATTTCTGATGAGATTTGCCAGAGCAAAGAGATTATTGGGATTTTCAGCAAGTTGCTCTCTAAGGAGGTCACCAGTCCTTTTATATTTCTTCTGCATTTCGTTTTCGGGTAAATTATATCCATAGTGATATAACCGTATCTCTGATTGAAACGCATCACCCTCGAAGAGAAGTTGGTTGTGTACAATCCCTTCGAAGTGTGCTTTTCCCCTGCGAAATACCCTTGTGAAGTAGTGTTTTGATTGACCGCTGGGAATTTCACTATAGATGGCAACAAGTATCGCATTATATGAATCGGCGTGAATTAACCTGTGTAGGAGGGGAATGTCATACTCCTCAAGGGTCTCATCCGCATCGATTTGAAGTACCCAATCACATGCTGCATAACTCAGTGAGTGGTTGCGTGCCTCGCTGAAGCTGTTTCGCCAGGGGTGATGGTAGACTTTTGCACCGAAGGATTGTGCGATTTCAACGGTATTGTCAGTGGATCCCGTATCAACAATGATAATCTCATCCACAGCATGTTTAATACTTGCTAAGCACTGGGGTAAAAATTTTTCTTCATTTTTGACAATCATGCAGGCGGAGAGTGTTGGTCTTCCATTGTTTTGTACAGTTTGTTGTTGCCCTGTAGTTGCCATTTCTCTAAATACCTCGTTAGGTTTCCAATTTCTTTTTTAAAGCAGTAAGGTTTTGCAGCCCAAAATTATACGTAGGGTCTATCGTAATGGCCGTCTGAAATCCATGTATTGCCGATTCTAATTTACCTAACCTTGCGTAACAGACAGCGATGTTGGCAACAATAATTGCGTTAGCGGCAGAAGTAGACTTAAGATATTTTTCAAATACCTCAATGGCCATAGTATATTCTTCTATTTCCATACAAAGGTCTCCGATATCAAGATATACACCCGGATCCAAAGAGTTTGATTTTAAGGTAGATAAAATAAAATTCACGGCGTTTTTTTTATCACCATTTCTGGATTTTATTTTTTCCGCCAGGCACTTCAGTCCCAAATGGTCTGAATGGTAAGAAGTTGCTGCCCGTATTGTTTCTTCTGCCTCTTTAAGCTGATTTGCCTGTATAAATAAATTTATTAAGTATATGTAAGTAGTTACATTTTTGTCATCCATTTGCAGTGATTGTTTGAAAGCTTTAACTGCATTTTCATCCTTTTTTTGTATTACGTAGATCTTTCCCAACAAAAGGTATATATGTGAATCAGCAATACATCGTCTGACAGCGGTATTAAGGATATCTTCAGCCTCTTTTAACCTGCTTTGTGAGATATAGAGAGACGCAAGGTTCAAGCAGTATAAGGGTTCTTTACTATGTAGTTCTATGGCTTTTTTATAAGCTGCCTCTGCATCGTTGAGTTGTTTCAGGTGTTTATAACATTCGCCTATATGATTATATGCACTGTGTTCGTAGGAATAAAAGTCAGATGCGAGCAGATTAAAAGAGGGGCTTTTGTTCTCTTTTTCTTTTGCAATGAGGTATTTTTTAAAATAATCCAGGGCATTGTGAAAATCTCCCTTTTTAAACAAGATTTCTCCAATTACCAACAGCATGTCAAAATGTTCCGGGTTTTCTTTCAACGATTGTTTACAGGTTTCCTCAGCTTTGTCTACCTGGTTTTTATTTAAGAAGGCATGTGCAAGGTCAATTGATATCTTTTGTCTCTGCCCTATGGAGACAGGGTCTGTTTGTGACGCAGACATATGTAATCCAGTTTCACCCAATTCAATTACCTTATCAAAATTATACTCATTCCGGTAATTCCTGATAAGATTTGCCAGGGTGAAGATATTATTAGGGTTTTCTGCGACTTGCTGCCTTAAGAGGTCTCCCGTCCTTTTATATTTCTTCTGCATTTCTTTTTCGGATAAATTGTATCCATAGTGATAAAACCGTATCTCTGATTGAATTGCATTGCCTTCGAAGATAAGTTGATTGTGTACAATCCCTTCAAAGTGTGCCTTTCCCCTGCGAAATACCCTCTGAAAATAGTGTTTTGCCTGACCGCCGGGGAGATCGCTGTATATGGCAACGTAAATTACATGATGTGAGCCGGTGCGTATTAAGTTATGCAGATACGGGATGTCAGTCTGTTCCAGTGCCTCATCTGCATCGATTTGTAAAATCCAATCGCACGTTGCATAACTCAGTGAGTGGTTGCGTGCCTCGCTGAAGCTGTTTCGCCAGGGACGATGATAGACTTTTGCACCGAAGGATTGTGCAATTTCAACGGTACCGTCAGTGGATCCCGTATCAACAATGATAATTTCATCAACTGCATCCTTGATGCTTTTTAAACATTGTGGCAGAAATTTCTCTTCATTTTTAACGATCATACATGCGGAAAGTGTGGGTCTAATATTGGTATTCATAGTCTGAAACCAGAGATTTTATATCCTGATAAAAATTTACCCATATTCTTATAAATTCTCATGATGCCATTCTTTACTTCGAATGTCCATCCCGTGCGATTTTGTAAAACGAGATTACATAGTTCTTCAATGATGGGATAATTATTGCTCCCTGTCTATACTGTATTGATTGTTATCCGAATCTTTGATAACTCCTGCAGATGTATAACCAATAATGGCTGCCTCTATGCAACCTAATTTTTCATAGCACCATGCAATGTTTAGTAAGACACTTTTATCGTTGGGGTGTTTCTTTAAATAATCCTCAAGGTATGGTATCGCTTTCTCATAAGCCTTTTGTTTTATATATAATTCTCCTAGTTTTAAGGGTATAGTATCATCACCGATTCCTTCTGAAGTAGCACGCAATAGGATGTTGGCAGCATCGGTGTTGTTTCCAATACTGGAGTAACTCAGCGAAAGGTTTTTATATGCAGTGAGATATTTAGGATTAGAATCAATGGCCTTTTTTAAGTAATCAATGGCCTTTTGCCATTCTCCCAAATTTCCAAAGCAGAAACCCAGCCCGTTATATGCAGCAGAATCATATCCCAGGGTATCGACCATAGGAGGAACCATGTTTAAGTTTTTAAGATACCATTCGCGCAAAGATAAAAATCTTTTAAAGTAGTTGATTGCCTTAGCATAATTTCCTTCTTTGAGATAAATACAAGCAAGGGTAAATATAATATCAACATTTTCCGGTGTGGTTCCTAACTGCGACAGTGTTGATAAACCGTTATAGCATAGCTCCTTTGCCTTTATAAAATTATCCGTATGGAGGTAACAATTGGCTGTTTCATAAATAATCATTGTGTAAGCATGCGTGCTTTCGTTTTTTTCTACGTATCCCGGGACGGCATCGGGTATTATTATTTTAAGTGCTTCCTCTCCTGCATTAATACCATCAAGAAAAAGTCCTTGTGAACGATAATTGCGTATGAGATTAAACCATGCAAAACTATTAGAGGTATCTTGCGCTATCTGCTTCTTCAGCAAATAAGTCGTTCGTTGCCATTTTACCCTCATCTTTTCTTCATCAAGATTATATCCGTGGTGATAAAGCCGTATTTCTGTTGGCAACCGTTTACCTTCAATTATGAGTTGTTCGTGGATAATGTCTTTATAAAAAGCATTGTTCCTGCGAAATACCCTTGTATTATAAAACTTATGCACATCACCTTTGATAATGCTATGTATAGCAACGAGAATTCCATTATAATTACCGGTATTTATGATATATCTAAGTTTATGAACATCAGACTGGTCTAATTCCTCATCTGCATCTATCTGTAAAATCCAGTCACCTGTTGCATATCGTAACGAGTGGTTTCTTGCTTCACTAAAACTATCATTCCATGGATGATAATAAACCTTCGCACCAAAATCTTTGGCGATGGATACCGTTTTATCTGAGGACCCTGTATCAACAACAATAATCTCATCAACGGCATTTTTTATACTGGCCAGACAAGCAGGGAGAAATTCCTGTTCATTTTTTACAATCATGCATGCCGATATTGTTTGTTTCTGCAAGTTTTCCATTCTGATTTAAGTTTTGAAACGGTATTTCTCGGTGGAGAAATTTTCATGCTCCATAGAGAAGCAAATTACACACCATAATTAGATCAAATTATTTATTGAAATAGATGAGTATATATTATGACTTTTTTATTTTTTGTAATCACTAATGATGCAATGGCTTAGGTGTAAAAATATATTCATATATGGGTTGATACACAACCTTCGTCATAAAATGATACAAGTAGTATGCATTTTTATTGGGTATTTGTAAGGGCATTCTTTATTTTAAGCCGGTACAATATGATTAATTTTTATACATGTATTTCGCTGTGAAGTGCTATTTCAACAAATATCTCTAATTTTCTTTCTTATGTAATACCTGTTCGATTTACTTTTTCTGATTATGACCAGGTGCCTTTATCATATGGGCACACCAGACACAGTATTGAAAATTTTGTAGTTTAATTATATTTGCCTTGTTTTCCGGCTCTGGAAAGAGAAATAGTTCTTCCCGTACGAAAAAGTCAGGTAGAAGGCTAAGTACCTGTTGTATGCTAAATATCCTGTGGGCGTTAAAGGACAGGCCTGGTGTATGGCTCAAGGGGACGCTAAAAAGAAAATGTCCTCCGGGTTTGACTACCCGGGCAACTTCCTTGAATGCTTTTGTACTTCCCTGCGTATCCAGCCGGTCTCCGTATCGTCCTAACCCAATATGTTCAATAACACTCATGCTGCTGAGTAATTCGATAGTATGATCTTTCAATGGTAGCTCTGTGATAGAGCCACGTATGCTAGTGAGGTTTGGAATCGAAACGGGCAGGGGCCTTACATCAATACTGATGGTCGGAACAAACTGAGAGACAATCCCGACAAGAAGTGCAGTGGATCCTATGTCTACAACGCGTCCCGGATGTATCTCAAATATCTTGCGGGCAGTCCAGGTATCCTGATAGAAATAATATTTATCAAAAGGTGTTTCCTGAACGTTATCATCAAGACAAGGCCATAAGGAAATCCGGTCCTCGTATGCAGGCATGCTGAGGTATTTAGTAAGGTCATCAAGGTAATGGGGAAATTGAGGATGGTGTAAGAGTGGAGACTTATTCGTCAGCAGTTGCTTGCGATACTCATTTATGATCATCGTTAATTTAATATCTTTCATTATTATTTTAACGTTTTGTCCTGTATGTATAAGCCGTAGGTTATTTACCGTGAATCAGCTATATCTTTATTTTTAATTAATTTCTGTTTGATAAAGTTGACAATGCGTTGTGCCGCATGGCCGTCACCAAAAGGGTTTGCAATGTTTGCCATACGGTCATATTCCTCTTTATTTTCAAGCAACCGGGAGGTTTCTGTAATAATAGCGCTGGTATCCGTGCCCACTAATTTCGCGCCGCCTGCACATACGACCTCCGGTCGTTCCGTTACTTTGCGAAGAATAAGAACAGGTTTGTGCAAAGAAGGTGCTTCCTCCTGGATGCCGCCTGAATCAGTTAAAATAATATAAGCCTTTTTCATGAGGTGGACAAAAGGGACGTACTCTAAAGGTTCTATGAGCATTACATTTGGCATGTTTTCCAGTATAGGAAACACCGTATTCCGTACGTTTGGATTGAGATGTACTGGATATACAAAGGCAACTTCCGGGAACCGCTGGGCTAGCGCCATGATAGCGTTACACATATCAGTGAATGGTTTTCCGAAATTTTCCCTCCGGTGGGCGGTTATTAATACCATTTTGCCCTTAATGGCATTGAGCGTACTGTTGTCAAAGGCAAAGTCACGTGAGGTAACTTCCAATAAGGCATCAATGACGGTATTGCCTGTTATGCAAATATCGGATTCACTGATCCCTTCGTTCAATAAATTTAATTTTGCCGAATGGGTTGGCGCAAAGTGAAAATGCGCTATGACGCTGGTGAGACATCGGTTTATCTCTTCAGGGAAGGGATGGTATTTTTTGTGTGAACGTAACCCAGCCTCAACGTGGCCCACGGGGATGTGCTTGTAGTAGGCGGCCAGGGATGCGGCGAAAACCGTGGTTGTGTCTCCCTGCACCAAAATCAAATCTGGTTTTTCGCTTTCATAAATAAT
>CAZPUD010000198.1:0-7598 GCA_964589115.1 uncultured candidatus Brocadiaceae bacterium
CCAAGGATTAGCATTGTCTACAACGTTAAGCTGTTATTTAATAATCTGCGCAATGTATGGGGTTATGAGGGGAAAACAGCTAAGCAAAAGGTATTCAACGACTTAAAACTACTAAAACCTAATTAGATATTTAGTAAGGTGGAGTCTCAGGCCAATGAAAGAGATTATAAGCAGTCAGCTATCATCTGTAGTGCAAAAGCTGAAGGCTGACCGCTGATAGCTGACTGCTTATTTTATACAATATGTACAATCCTATCCCCTTTTACAACCTCACCAATAACACTTCCGGGTTCTTTTAAACTCTCAAGACTACGTAAGACTTTTTCCACATTTAGCCTGGACACAATTAGCACCATGCCAATACCCATATTAAACACATGAAACATTTCTTCGTCTTTAATATTACCTAAGTCCTGTATAATATTGAATATTTTTGGGGTATGCCATTTGGCTCTCTCTAACTTAACAGCACAACCATCGGGTAATATGCGGGGTATATTTTCTAAAAGCCCTCCACCGGTAATATGTGCCATCCCTTTTATAATATTACTTGTTTTATATTTATCTAAAATTCTCAAAATCGGTTTCACATAAATCCTTGTAGGCCTTAGCAATTCATTCCCTAGTGTAGTATCCAGGCCGTACTTTATAAGTTTCTGGGCTGGCTTTATCTTTACATTATCGAAAAGAACTTTTCTCACAAGCGAAAATCCATTACTATGCATACCGCTCGAATTTAAACCGATTACTATATCTCCAGGTTTAATTTTCTTACCATTGATAATTCTATCCTTCTCTGCAATACCAACTACAAAACCAGCAATGTCATATTCTCCTTCATGATAAAAGCCAGGCATCTCCGGAGTCTCACCGCCAATAAGTGTACAGCCAGCCTGACGGCATCCTTCTACAATCCCATCTAATACGCTATGCAAAACCTCCGGTACAATTTTACTACTTGCTAAATAATCCAATAAAAACAATGGTTCGGCACCCAATACCAGAATGTCATTAACGCACATAGCTACAAGGTCAATTCCGATAGTATCATGCTTATTCATCATAAAAGCAATTTTCAACTTCGTACCTACGCCATCCGTAGAAGAAACGAGTACAGGTTGACGATATCTCTTTGAGCGTGAATTTAAAGCAAATAAGCCGGCAAATCCGCCAGGATTTTCAATTACCCGGGGGTTAAAGGTAGTTTGCATTTTCGAGTAAATGTCTTCTGTAAATTGACCTTTTATCTCAATATCAACGCCTGCATCTTTATAGGAGAACCCATTTCTTATTTTTTTTGCCATATATTTTCTCTACGGTTTATTTTCGTTTTCCATGTAGGCATTATCGATCCTACCCTACCTTTATAGAAACCTATGCACATGCCATATACATAGGCGAATTCACGCACAATGGGTAAGATTGCCAGTAATAACAAAATTCTCACCGGTGTAAGACTTTTATCTTTTATCATTACTAATACACCCAAAGGAACATATACAATTGTCATAGAACTTAGTAAAAACAAGAAAATTATCCCGGGGGTAAAAGACATCTTAATTCCATACGGTAATGTCACCAAAAACGCAAAAAGACTAATAAAGAGTGCTGTAAATATAAGGGGGCGCAGCCACAATCTTATACTGAGTGGCATTTGTTCCCGAAATTTCAGACCCATTGCATAACCCCAATAAAACTTTCTTTTCCAGATATTCTGCCATGTGTCCGGATACGTAGTGCTAACAATATTATCAGGGGCATAGTCAACCTTGCCTATCCTATTTAATTTCCAACCCAGATCGGAATCTTCACTCCACCATGAATTTTCATTGAATCCATCTAAACTTAAGAGCGCATTTCTACGAATAGCGGAATTTACACCAGATAATTTGTTGGGAACAAAAGACTTTTTAAACACACCGTTAAAGACCTGATCTAAAATACTCGTTGCATAAGCTAATGGCTTATCCTTATTATAAGCCTGATAAGCTCCCCCCACCGCAACAACATCCCTTTGTTCAAAATACAATTTAAACTTTTGCAACCAATCACAGGGAACAATGGTATCGGCGTCTGTTGTAACAACAACATCTCCTGTAGCTTTTCGTAACCCGGAATTCAGAGCAGCAGCCCTTCCACCGTTTCTTTCTCTCTTGACTAATATTACATCCTTATCGAGAAATGTCTCGATAATTCGAACAGTTTGATCCATTGATGCATCATCTACAACAATAATTTCTTTTTCATCATATTCGATTGAAGTGAGAGATCTCAGGCAGGATGCAATAGATTGCTCTTCGTTATATGCGGGAACAAGGATAGAAAATTTCATCAGGGATACCCTAAAAAAGCTTCCTAAACATGGCCTTTAAAGAATCCAGTGAGCCTAACCGCCGTACATTTTTTAAGATAAAACGCGGTGTCAGAAAAAACTCAAAATTAGCACGGCGTACGGCACTTTCAAGGTCTACCTTGCTGAGATGAGGATAAGCGATATTGGCTTCCTTTGCAACATTAACGGGCTTATAGTCTCCATAAACAAATAGCTTATTTTCTTTAGCAATTTCATAAAACTCTGTTCCTGGAAAAGGATTTGCGATATTATACATTACCTGGTCCACCTTTAACCGTCTCACCTCATCCATATTCTTTTTAATAGTATCCATTGTTTCCAGAGGTGATGCACCAAACATGATATTGATCTTGGCCGATATACCATATTTCTTTACCAATTTAATAGCTTCTTCATTCTTTTTAACATCGATATCCTTCTTCACATAGTCCAGTATCTCCTGATTAAAAGATTCAACGCCAAGGTCGATAAATTTGCAGTGTGCAGCAGACATAGCTTTTATAATAGGCTCATTCAAATGGTCTGATCTTGCAGAACACCCCCATACAATATCCAGATCCTTAATACCTTCACAAATCTTAACCGTCCGCTCTTCACCCCACACAAACTGATCATCCTGCACGTTTACTGCCTTATAACCAAGTGATTTCAATAATTTAAATTCTTCAATGATATTTTCTGGAGATCGCTTCCTGACCGGAGGTTTCTTGCCAAGGCGATGTTTGTATTCAAGCTCCCTTGAAAAGCTCAATGATGAAGGGACACAATATATACAGCGATAAGAGCAGCCTCTTGAGGTACAAACAGCCGTAAAAGGCCGCTTTCCTAATTTAGGATTATAATAAACGTCCCTTTCTTCCAGGAGATGTCTGGCTGGGAACGGCAGTGCATCCAGATCTTCTATTGGCTCACGGTTTGTATTATGGATAATCTTACCATTATCTCTGAAAGATACACTTTTTATACCTTCCATATCCGATTTGGATCCCAGCGTTTTTACCAGCTCAAGCATTGTATATTCAGGCTCACCCCTGACAATGTAAGTATCTTCATCCATAACAAATTCTGCTGGCCTGTCAGATGGTGCAGGGCCAAAGAAAATAACCGGTACACCTTTCCGTATCTTACGTATATCTTCCAGCGCCTGAATATCAGTACTTTGGGAAAGATTAACAGAATAAAAGCAATATATGTCACTCAGGTCTTCTTTCAGAAATGCAAGAAAATGTCCCCGGTCCCACTTTTTAATAGTAGATTCTATATATCTAACTTCATAACCTTCTTTTTCAAGAACAGCGGCAGCACTGAGAAGAAAGATATTAGGGACGTAATACAGCAGATATGCACAACCTGCAACCCGCTCGGGGATTTTCCCATCAATGGGTGGCGGTATAAGAAAAGTAATTTTCATAATAGTTAATCTTAAAAATTAAAAAACACAAGGTATATATAGTCACTATGATTAAATACCTATTTTTAAACCAAATTGGCCTTTTGCAGTAATAACAAAATCCTTTCTGTGTATTCCTTATAAAGCTGAACCAGCACATTAATATTTCTTTTACTCCATATAAGGTAAACATTCACATCGTACGAATGAACGATCTCATTTTTAAGTTTTCTTCTTATATAATCCATTATAGCTTTTTCAGGTCTTCCAGGATTAATTCATCTAATCCCTTTTGAAACCTCAAGTTATCTTCGTAAGTAAATCTTGCCCAATTTAAAAAACGGATATAGGTTTCTTCATCTTTTTCGTATACAGGCTCACCGTACTTTCCGATCTGATAGAGGAGTAAGGGATTTTCAGATGTTATCATAACAACGTCCACTCCCGCCTTTCAATATCCTCCACGACCATCAAATCGTAGATTAATTCCGAGAGATTTTCATCCTCATAAAATGATCTATCTTCAGGCAATATAGCCAAATCGATATCACTTTTATCGTCATAAATCCCCTGGGCTAACCCTCCAAATAGGATAACAAGTTTTAAGTTATATTTCCCGGCAAGGGTTTTAATGATTTCGAGTGATTTATCAGAAAGCACAAAAGTATTCTTCATTTTTAGAACTCAATTGTATAACGAAGCGATACTTCGTTACGAGCAAAGTGGCGCTTCTTCTGCGGGTTCAGGTTTGTAACCTGAACCTCCATATTTTATGTTGTCAATTCCGCCATTGATTATCTGCAACGACATCACCTATATAAAACTATGGGTACAGGTTACAAACCTGAACCCGCCGTAAAAACGTTTTTCAGAGTTGGTTCAATCGTCCCCGATTGAACCGAAACGTTTCGCATGTTTCATATGCCTGTAGTAAACCAAAACTTACAGACCGATGCTAAACGAATGGTTCAATCTACAAGCTTGAACCAACCATAGTTGCTGCCAAAGGCAGCCTAATTCAAATGTTTTAGTTTTAATGCATCGCAGGTGCCGCAAATATCATTCTGATGCTCACGGAAATACTGCATGTTCTCACCGTGCCATATCTCACTAACACTCTGCTTTAATATATTTCCCACCTCATATCGCGGCAGGTCGCAGCACGGGGTGGCCTTGCCATCAATGTTGATATACAGATAATCATAAGGTTTGGGACAGTACTTATCAAACCGATACATCACGGGACGAAGCCGCTTGTATAATAGCCGAAGTAAACCATTATCAAAGGCTGCGTAGTTATTATCGACCTGTAATCCATATTTCCTGGCTATCTCCTCAGCCTCTTTATAGATCTCCATCTCCTCTTCCAAACTGGGTCTCTTAAAATCATTTCTGCCAAAAGGTATGTTTAAACGCACCAAATATACACGATCAGCTCCTACTTCTCCAGCATATTTAACTGTATTCAGACACTGCTGCTTCCCGTGCATGGTTATTTGAATGGTAATTATCGGTCTTTTCTTAATACCCCGGAGTCTGATAAGGGATTCTATATTCTTCTGTACAACTTTATGAAGAGGATGGCCTTCTGTCGCCTCATTGCACTCTTCCACATTATCCAGCGAGACGGTTAGTTTATCAAGTGACGCTTCAATAAGCTTGTCAATATTAGAAGCAAGCAATAGTCCGTTAGTCGTTATACCAACGTTATGCCCTTTGCCCTTTGTGTAGAGAACCATATCTATTAGTGCCGGATGGAGTAAAGGTTCTCCCCAACCAGTTAGGGTAATATTATAATGGGATTCTATTCTGTCAATAATTTCCTTGAAAAGGTGAAGTGGAATGTCTTTTTCCGGGAGATGAAAGGATTCCCGTGGGCACATGCTGCATGTATAATTACAGCGGTTAGTAATTTCTATTTGGACCCTTTCGGGCTGCTGCGGGATGATATAAAAGGTTCTACCCAGGACACCTTTTATTAAATATAATGGATTCGTAAGCATATTAAACTATAACTATTTTGGAAAGCTTGTGTTACAATTTTCAATTTTTCAAATCAGTTGTGACTACTCCATTTTGTTCAAAATTCACAACTAACCAGCCTTCTGAACCTCTACCACAAGCTCTTTTTCTACAAGATTCTTCGTCTCCTCATCAATAGAAATGGGATATCGGCTTGTAAAACAGGCGTTGCAAAAGTTTTCTTTAAGCTGTGTCGTACAACTCATCATTCCATCTATGCTAAGATAGCTCAAGCTGTCCACATTCAAAAACTTCTGGATCTCTTCCAGACTATGATCTGCTGCTATAAGTTCACCCTTTTGCTGGAAGTCAATACCATAATAACACGGATAACGATGAGGAGGGCAGATAATCTTCGCGTGGATCTCCTTCGCCCCTGCTTTTCGTAATAATCCAAACCGTGACCTGGATGTTGTACCTCTTACAATAGAATCATCAACAACAATAACCCGTTTCCATTCTACCGTTTCCTTTAAAGCATTTAGTTTAAGCTCTACAACACGGTTTCGCCGGTCTTTTTCTGGCAATATAAATGTCCTGCCAACATAGTGATTACGAATAAACCCCCGGTCTAACGGTATCCCTGACGCATGTGAATACCCGATCGCAGAAGAGTTTCCACCTTCGGGAACAGAAATTACCACATCGGCATCTACGGGTGATTCCTCGGCAAGTTTAGCCCCCAATTTTTTACGAAAAATATGCACACTCTCGCCATATACCCTGCTGTCAGGTCGCGAAAAATACACCATTTCAAATATACAAAAGGCAGGCTTGATATTCCTCTGAGGACAATAGTACTCACTCCGAATCCCATTTTTGCCTACGTAAACCGCCTCACCGGGATTAACATCCCGGATATACTCCGCACCCACCTGGTCCAGGGCACAGGTCTCAGATGCCATAACATAACTACCATTTAACCTACCTATGGCCAGAGGTCTAAAACCACAGGGATCACGCACTCCCACCATCTCCTCCGGTGTCAAAAATAATAATGAAAAAGAGCCTCGTAATTGGCTTAGCACAGGAGATAAACTCCTTTGCATCATATTCAAAGGTTTTGCCATTAGGTGCACTATAATTTCTGTATCTGAAGTAGTATGGAATATTGAACCGTTAGCCTCAAACTCTTCACGAAGCCTTTTTGCATTGGTCAATTGCCCGTTATGGGCAACAGCAACCTTTCCCTTGTAATAATCTACTACTAAAGGTTGCGCATTATTCGCATTACTTGAGCCAACGGTCGAATATCTGACATGCCCTATGGCAATGGGGTTTTTTAAGGATTTAATTATGTGCGGCTTTATAACATCATTTACTAATCCCATCCCTTTATGATAAAGAATGTCTTTCCCGTCTGTTGAAGCGATCCCGGCACTTTCTTCTCCACGGTGCTGCAAAGAGTACAGACCATAATAAACCCTCTCTACTGCATCGTCACAACCATAAATTCCAAATAACCCACAAGATTCTTTTGCTTCGGACATATTTCTAAAGCTATCCTTATAATAAACATTAAAAAAATTACCCGTATAAAACTTGTATTTACTCAGGAAGAAAATTAAAATAGGCTTGATAATACATTGTGGCAGGGAAATTGTGTAATATGATTATATCAAACAGGGAATGGGTGTCAATATAATTCAGTAGTTAATGAATAGTAGATAGTGGATAGATTATTATTAATCAACTAATCATTTAACTATTCACTAACTACTATTTACTATCCACTAACTACTAACAAGTTTTTATGAAACATTTTTCAAACATAAAGCTCTATATTATAATAAGTTCCAACCTTTCTAAAAAACCTGTTTTGGAGACACTTCA
>CAZPUD010000199.1:0-7566 GCA_964589115.1 uncultured candidatus Brocadiaceae bacterium
CGGTATGTTGATATACAGGGTATTGAGGATTAGACGGGCAAAATATTCTTAAAATATCTTCGGTAATTTCAATTGAATAATGTGTCAGGCTTGCGTTAATTTCATTCAGATCCTGCAACTGTTTTATGACGAGTGTTAACTTATCAATAAGAGTACTTATTTTTCCCCTGTACGTGTGATCTATTCTATTCATCAGGGAATTTATCGTAATAGTATCCTGAATATCATTTTCTTTACTATACCTTCTTATTATATTCTGTCTTTTTTCTTCAAGGAGTTGTGCAATCTCAGTCTGGTTTTTTTCCTGATAGAGGAGTGTCTCCAATCCTTCAATATTTCCCGAGATCAAGTAACGCTGTTTTTCCTTTGCAGTTTCAAGTAGTTCATCATAAATGGTGGACAAACGCTCAAATGTCTCAATTAATTCTTTTATCAGGTTCATATACATTTTTATCTTTTTTTCTGCTTCTGATTGTTCTGTTTCTCATATAGAGACGCCCCGCCGGGGACGTCTCTACATAGTCAATATAATTGTTAATAATAGATTATATAGTATCTGTCATTGCGAGGGCGTTTTTCCCCGAAGCAATCCTTTTTTGAAGTATTCAAGAGATTGCTTCGGAAAAGACCCTCGCAATGACATGCTATACCTTTTTGGACATTCCCATATTGTTACAAATTATATTGACAGTGTACTACTCGTTCCCAAACTCTGTTTCGTATATATCAAGGTTAAGAGAGAGGTTGGATTTTACTTAACCTTAGTCTTAACCTTTAGTATGCTTCACATCCCCATTATCCCATGTTAATGGCTTTTGTCGCGGCTCTATTGTACCATGATTATGCTGTTCAGTACGTTCCATTTTATTAACCAATTGTTGGTAAATACTGGATGAAATCCCGATACCGCCCTTTGATGCGATATCTTGTGCAAGGGCTGTATGCATTATTTCAGTGTAGGCATCTATTCCCCCGTTAGCTTCTTCAAATAAATTTGATTTAGGAATAGTTTGCCACATAGCCTTAATAACAAAATTCATAAAGATGGATTCAAAATCTTGTGATATCTTCTTCATGGCTGATGTATCTGTATTTACATCTTTGTGGTTCAAATTTTTCATCACCTCAAGAGAAGAGGGTTGAGAAAGTAGCAAGGGTGGTAATGATGAATAATTTTCCATAAATAAACTCCATTTTTGAGTTTCTAGTACACTGTCAACATGATTGTTAATAATAGACTATATAGTATCTGTCATTGCGAGGGCGTTTTTTTCCCGAAGCAATCCCTTTTGAAGTATCCAAGAGATTGCTTCGGAAAAGCCCCTCGCAATGACATTATAAAAACCATCCCAAGGACATTGTAAAGACCCTTGCAATGACATGCTATACCTCTTTTGGTTATTCACATACCGTTACAAATTATGTTGACAGTGTACTAGTTTCTAGTTTAGAGTTTCGAGTTCAAACTCCAAACTCCAAATTCTACATAATAATAAGTTCTGCATGAAGCGCCCCGGACTTTTTTATAGCCTGGAATATAGAAATAAGATCACGGGGAGTTACGCCTAATACATTTAACGCCCGGGCAACATCAGAGATGGATGCACCTTGTTCCAATACATGGAGTCTTTTTTCCTCCTCTGTTATCTGGATATCCGTTCGTGGAACCCTTTTTGTTTCTCCTGATGAAAGGGCATTAGGTTGTGAGATTTCAGGCTTTTCTGTAATCGTTATGGTTAAATTTCCATGTGCGACCGCGACCGTTGATATCCGGACGTTTTCTCCTGCGACAATTGTGCCTGTACGTTCATTAATAATGACCCTGGCAACACTGTCCGGTTTTATATATAATTCCTCAATATTGGCTACAAATTGCACAAGGGTTTTTTCTGATTGAAAATCCTGCGGAGGTGTAACGTTAATAACCGCGGCATCCGTTGCCTTTGCTGCGTTCGGGTATAGATTATTGATTACCTCTACAAGGCGTTTTGCAGTTGTAAAATCAGGATCCCGTAAAATGATGCTGAAAGATTTACCATAGAGAATAGAAGATAAGATTTCCTTTTCCACTATAGCACCATTTGAGATATGGGCTGTTGTAGATATATTTTTCCTGGCGGACTGGGCTTGCCCTTCAACGTTGAATCCACCAACGGTTAAAGGTCCTTGTGCAACCGCATATACTTCATTATCTGCTCCCTGTAATGCAGTTTGAAGTAATACGCCGCCTTCGAGGCTTTTTGCGTCACCAATAGAAGAAACGACTACATCAAGTTTGTCGCCGGGCCTTGCGAATGCAGGGATATTGGCTGTAACCATAACTGCTGCAATATTTTTTGAGAAAAAATCAGACGGCGCCAGGAGCACTCCCAGTTTTTCAAAGGCATTTATGGCCAGTTGCCTTGTAACTTTGAATATCTGACTATTATCTCCGGTGTTCTGAAGTCCTATGACAAGGCCATATCCATAAAGTTGGTTATCACGGACTCCTTGTACGTAAGCTATGTCTTTAACACGCACAGCCCCCTGTACAGATACCTGTGGTGGTATGAGCAGAAGAAAAATCAGTACAGGAAAAGTTATAAGCCTATATTTAAATATAGAATTTTTCATAAATAGTTTTGGTCTCCATTTGGTTGATGGGTTGATGGGTATATGAGTATATGGGTAGGTCCGTCCACCTATCTACCCATCCACCCATCCACTCATCTACTACATGGTCAACATAATTGTTAATAATAGATTATATGGATCTGGTCATTGCGAGGGCGTTTTTCCCCGAAGCAATCCTTTTTGAAATACTTAAGAGATTGCTTCGGAAAAGACCCTCGCAATGACAATCTCCATCTCTTTAGACACCCCTTACCGTTACAAATTAAATTGACTGTGTACTACCCATCTACCCATCTACCCATCCACTCATCCACTCATCCACTTCTCTAAAAAGGCCACACGGCTTCTCTGATGCGGTTCCACCAGCCTCGCTTGCCGGCACGTGTTAAAAATCCTTTGCCTTCAAGTGTTATGCTGGCATTTGCAATAGAGGACGATTGGATTATGTTATCCAGGCTAATATCAATAGGCCGGACAATGCCAGATACCTTGATATTGTATTTTTCACCATTTACATTGACGTCACGGTTTCCTTCAATAATTAAGTTACCATTGGCGAGTATTTCTGTAACAACGGCTGTAAGCTCTAAATTTATGTTGCGGTTGCTTTCATACTCTCCTGTACCACTAAAACTATGAGATGTGTCTGCTGTAAAATTAGGTAGATAACCGCTAATATCCTTTACACTTGTCAAGAAATTTGATGTGTCCAAATTGACACTGTGGTTTTTGCTACTATCAGCGCTTGAGTCCTCTGTCCCGGTAATTGCAGTGGACTCATTAATTTCTACCGTTACAATATCTCCAATTGCCCTTGCCCGATTGTCATTATAAAGATTTGTATTTAATGTCACCCGCTTCTTCCACAAAGAATCAGCCCGGCTGGTATTATTAACCGGGATTAGTAATCCTATATTAGCAAAGAAATATACCAGTATGCTGAACTGCAAAAGTCTTCTTATGTTTATACACATTTTTGCACTTTCTTGTTTGCAAATCCCCCTTGTTACCTTTTCAATAAAAGGAGAAAAGGGGGATTTGCTCTTCCTGGAGGAGGAAGGCCGACAGGAGCTAAGATGTGGGTTCTGGTTGTTACGGTGTTGTGGGGATGTAGAGATATTTTTCATAAAATTCCTTATTATAAAATAATTTTAACTGTAGAAGTATCTTCAACCCTGCCGTAGATTTCTTTTTTCGAATCTATGTTTTTAATCCTGATAATCTTTCCTAAGTAACCATCTTCTTTTGCAACTCCCTTTGTTATAATGTGAAGGTTACCTGATTGAACAAGTACCTTAATAAAATCACCCTTTTTTATAAGGGGGGGATTATTCACGAGGTCTGCAGTTATTGGTACATTTGGCTGTATTGTGCGTATAGCCTGCTTTCCTATAAGTTCTTCAACATTATCAAACGTTAAACCCATTAGTTTTGTCGTTTCCATCCTTCTGATCTCGAGATCATCTGGTTCCAGAATAGTATTTCGGCCTATTTTCCTTGTTGTAATAACTGTGTCTTCATATACCCGTATATTAAAGAATACCGGTATCTTTAAATGCTGCTTATCATTAATAAATACACGCACCAAGAGTTGAATATTGCCTCTGTTTTTATTAGCATCTATTTGTGACACTTCAAAACGGATATCTCCTTCATTAGCGGGTAATAATTTATCCATTGGTATTCTGTCAGACTCGATGATTATTTCGTCATCATCGGATTGAGGCAGTTTTGACAGCAGATATTCCTTTGCCTTCTTTACAATTTCTTCTCCTGTAATAGTCATTGACTCTACGGTAACTAATGAAGATGTTGTATTGCCAAAAGTAACGCCATTTAGATCTATTCCGCCATCTACAAGGCGTGCACTAATAATATCCTTTTCTATTTTTCTGATATAACCGGGCCATGGGGTATTTCCTATAAGAATGCCGTTTATCCTTTCCAGGAGAGATGGATCATTGCATGAAACGTACGCAATATCGCCGAGGACAATTTGTTTCTCGGGCAAAGTTACCTTATCCTTAATTTCGATATTAATACTTTCTCCATTCGCCGGATGTATCACAGAAAAAATGAAGAGTGGCAGGAATATTATGGTGTTCAGGGAGGAAAGTATCTTTTTCTTAATATGTTTTTTCACCCCCCCTTGAGAAGAGGGGGGAGAAGATAGGGGGGGTAGTTGGTTTATTATTTGTGGTATTACACGGTTTAATCTCATGATTATTCACCCTTTCTCACTGTAAGCTGATAAAGTAGTGGATAGTGAATAGTAGTTAGTGAATAGTTTATAGATGGTATTTTTCATTTACTATCCACTATTCACTATCAACTATCCACTGTATTGTTTAGGTTATATTATTCATAGTCGACAGCATCTCATCACTTGCCTTTATTGCCCTGGAATTTATCTCGTATGCACGCTGGGCAGTAATAAGATTAACCAGTTCTGTAACTGTTTCAACATTAGAATTTTCAAGGACGCCCTGATAGATCTCACCTGTACCTTGTTCTCCCGGCGCTGAAACAATGGGGGCACCTGATGCGATGGTCTCCAGGTATAAATTTCTTCCTATACTATCTAATCCTGAGGGATTAGGAAAATTTGCCAGCATAATTTGCCCTACATTTTGGATACTGCCGTCAGAGCCTTTTACATATACCGTTCCATCTGTTCCAACAGAAATCTCTTTTGCATCCTGAATGGTAATGGAAGGTGACAGAGGTAACCCGTCTGCCGTTACAACTTCACCTTTGCTGTTTAGTTCAAATGCCCCGTCGCGCGTGTATGCGATCATGCCATCCGGGCGGTTAATTTGAAAGAAACCGTTACCCTCGATGGCGAGATCCAGTGATCGGTTGGTGGTCTGTTGATTTCCCTGGCTAAATACCTTGGAGGTTGAGATAGGCCTCACACCACCACCCAATTGTATACCCGAAGGGATCTCGAAGCCTTGAGTAGACTCAGAGCCCGCTATAAATTTCTTATCATAGAGAAGGTCCTGGAAGTTTACCTGGCTTCTTTTGAAACCTGTAGTATTTATATTTGCCAGGTTGTTTGCGACATTATCCAGATAAAGCTGTTGTGCTTTCATGCCTGTAGCGGCAGTATATAATGCTCTAATCATAAAAGGGTCCTCCTTTTAAGCGGGTGTATGAGTAAATGGGTGAATGGGTAAATGAGTAAATGGGTAAATGAGTATATGAGTATATGAGTTTTCATGTATTATCCTTGTTTTTCAAATACTTAATAAAGTTCAATGTCATTTTCCGTAAAACTTCAATTTCGTTCAATAAACTTACTTCCTTTTCTATGTAATTTAATCTTAATGCTATAACAAGTTGCGTTTCGATTTCCGATAATGAACCTAATGCGTAATATAAAAATTGAATGTATTCTTTTTTTGAAAATCGTGCAGCACCTTCGGCAATATTACTTGGATAAGATATAGAGGCTTTTCTCATTTGAGACGTTAAGCCATAGAGTTCATCTTTTGGAAAATTTGCGGTAATTTTATAAATATTCTGCACAAACTCAATTCCATTTTTCCAAATATCCAAGTCCTTGTGTGTTCTCATAATCCAATCCCCCATTTACTCGCCTACTCGTTCACCCATATACCCATTCACCCATCCACCATTACCTCGCAAGGTTAATAAGCTTCTTAAGTGTTTCATCAATGGAGTCTGTCACTTTATAACCGACCTGGTAACCTCTCATGTTAGCGATCATGTTGACCATTTCATCTATTGCCTCCACATTTGATTTCTCCAGATACCGCTGCGCTATTTCAAAATCAGTCGATTCTTCCGGCTGCTCTGCCGTATCGGGCAATTTATAGGCACTTCCTCCTACTGGTTCAAGGGTACTTACGTTTTTAATGGTTACTACGCTAATTTTTCCCATCTCTTTACCATCGGCTACAACAGCCCCATTTGACTTAACCGTTATGTTTTTTGTATTTGGTGGGAGTTGGATTTCATTACCATTATTTAAGAGATACCACCCTTCGGGTGTAACAATTTTCATATCTCGTGATAGTGTAAATTGCCCTCTTCTCGTATAACGGTCACCATCATTTGTCCGAACAGTAAAAAATCCTTCTCCTTTTATGGAAATATCAAGATTATTGCCTGTATACTCCATTCTACCCTGGGAAAAATCTGTGGCAACCTCTCCTATACTGGTTCCGGTACCATTTACACTAGTTTGGTTTTTGTCTTGTGAGGAGATATATGACTGGAAAACAGCAACATTTCTCTTATATCCAACGGTATTTATGTTTGCAAGATTACGGGCTATAATTGCCTGGTAATCTGCCTGACTTACCATACTTGATGCCCCGGTATATAGTCCTACGATCATGTACATCCTCCATGTTTTGGTAGATGGGTTGATGGGTTAAAGACCCATTCACCCATCCACTCATCCACCTAAAAAATTTTTGTCTACTTTCAGGAAAGCAATCTTGATACCAAACACATGAATAAATTTACATGATAGGCTTATTCTTCATAAGGTGTTATTTAACAACATATTTTGCATAATATAGTGGAGAATTTTGATAGGATGGTATACATGGTTCCGGAGATGGATGGGTAAATATTTCCTCATGGAAGAATAAATTTTCTCAGTAACGAGAAGGGAGTGTTTAAAATATTTACAGGATGCTAAAAAAATGATGATGATTTAATGCATGGAAAAACACGAGGGACGAGGAATGAGGGACGAGAGATGAGGGACGAGAGATGAGAGACGAAAACCGTCCGCCGCCCGTCGTCTTTCGTCCATCGTCTCTCGTCCCTCGTGTTTACTAGCCCTGTGAAAGGAATTTGAAAGTTTCAGAGTTGGTTCAATCGTCCACGATTGAACCGAAAACGTTTAGCATGTTTCATAAGCCTGGAATAAACCAAAACGTACAGGCCTATGCTAAACGAATGGTTCAATCTACA
>CAZPUD010000200.1:0-7553 GCA_964589115.1 uncultured candidatus Brocadiaceae bacterium
ATCTTTATCATTTCAACAATCATTTCTATAAATCCCATTATGAGCCTTTTCGGCACTTATAAGCGGTTTGAGGGCTTAACTCCAACCTTATGCTATATACTTCTTTTTTATGCTACGGTCAATTTCGTTACTACTAAAAAAAGGATTTATATACTGGTAATTGCAATCGCAGCCGGCGCAACTGCGTCGTCAATTTATGGAATTGCACAACACCTTGGATTTGATATATTCAAGTGGAGCAGTTTTGAGGCCAGACGTGTATTTTCTACTTTTGGAAACCCGGTATTCTTTTCGGCCTATCTTGTTATGACCTTACCATTGGCAATTGCCCTATTTTTTATTAAATACACGCAACAGAAAGAAGCTGTAAAGAGATCATTTTGTATAACAGCCGGCAATAAAATATCTCCTACATCGAAGAAGGGTGATTTGCACTCCTTAGAAAAAAATGTTCTTACTGGTAATTGTCACGTCTTATGGATATTTTTTGTATTATCGGCAATTATATATACCACATTCTGGCTAACGAATACCCGCGCTTGTTTTGTGGCACTCCTTGGAGGTATGGTCCCATTCCTCATTGTAACTTTCAAAAAACAAACTACTGAAAGGTATAAATTTGCAGTACTGGTTATCGCATTCGTTCTTATTGGAGTATTTTTTAATATAAGACATGAAACCTCGGTCATCAAACATTTTGCCGCTGATGTTAATACTACCGATAATTCCTCTACATCTCCCTTTAATAAAGATGAAGCATTGCCAATTTCTGAGAAAAGCCAAATCCTCCAAAGACCATGGATTGCCCAGAAGTTCTCAGTCGCAGGTTCCTCTTTTTCACGCATATTCCAATATTTAGCCGCCACAAGGATTATTAAAGATTTTCCGGTCCTTGGTATAGGACCCGATACGATAGGTATCGTTTATCAAAAATATTTGGCAAAAGTATTTTCTGTACAAGAGAGCGATGGTTGTTTTCATTTTCCCAGACAGGATAGAATCCATAATGATATCCTTGATACCACTGTCACCCGCGGTATCTTTGGTTTAGGAACCTATATCTGGCTATTGGCTGCCTTTGGTATATATATTGGAAAAAATTATAAACGTTTAAATGACCAAAACAAACTGCTCATATTAGGAATATCCGCGGGAATACTTTGCTACCTTATCCAAAATGAATTCAGTTTCGGAAATACACCCATCGTAACACTTTTCTGGATAATGATGGGACTTTGCATTTCTATAATAAAAATACATGAAACAGAAGAAGGATTGGGTATTAAAGGGAATGACTTAAGATCAGAAGACAGAGGATTGATAATTGAAAAAAGCTCAGAGCGTAAAAAATTGAAAAACGGAGAACATAAGCGCCCTCAACTTCCTTCTTCCCCGACTCATCGTTCAAGTCTTTACAAATACCTCAAATATCTATGTTGTGGAACCGCTCTGATTGCAATAGGCTTTTTTACAGTTTTCACCCTCCGGTTCTACAGGGCAGATGCCTATTTTGAATACGGAAGAAGGATATTAGAATACGAAAAAGAAAATTTGCCCTCTATAACAGAAAAGGGATTGTTTTTCATTAAACATGCAATTCGCCTCAATCCATACGAAACTTTTTATCGTGACGAGCTGTGCAGAACATATATACAAAATGCGGTTAAGACAAAAGATGAGTCGTGGATACAGAAGGCATACATAGAGGCTAACAACAGCTTAAAACTCATCCCACAACACTTCATGGGATTTTTCCACCTTGGTATGATTAATCAAATGCTGGCCGATCACTTTAACCGTAATACCGTTGACCAGGCTATTGACTATTATAAAAAAGCGATTGATTCCGACCCTTTCCAGGCACCTTTCCACAGTAACCTCGCCTCTCTTTATCTGAACAAAGGAAAACTGGATCAGGCGATCGGAGAACTATATCAGGCATATTTAATCCGGCCCTATGAGCTAAACCACGTAGACCGTTTAACCAATGCCTTTTTACAGAAAGGTGATCTGGATAAGGCACTATTCTTCTCAAAGAAGACTGTTGAACTTAATCCTTCAGAGCCAGGTTATTACAATAACCTTGGGGCCATACTAAGTAAAAAGGGTATGCAGGAAGAGGCTATTAATACATTCAAAAAGGCTGTAGAAATAAATCCTAAAGAGCCTATTTATCTGGATAATCTAACCAAATTATATTTATCTCTTGGAAAATATGATGAACTTATACCCTACTATAAAAAGCTCATTGACCTTGATCCCTCGGTATCAGATTACCATAATAATCTCGGTGCAATCTATAAAAGAAAAAAACAGCCGGAAGAGGCTATTCAATCATATAAAAAGGCTGCAGCACTGAAACCCGATAATCCTATTTACATACACAATCTGGCCAGTGCTTATATCGATCTGGGTAAATTTACAGAAGCAAAAGACATACTACAGACATTCCATAAGACGTACCCTGATCACAATTACATAAACGTTCATTTACTTCTCGCCAATCTATATTCAAACGACGGCAACTGGGAAAAAGTTGCCATTGAATGCGAACATGCGCTTAAACTGGGAGAAAAATCCCCGGCAGTTTACAGGACACTTGGTATTGCATATTATAATACACACCGATATGAGCTTGCAGAAAGGGTGTTAAATCAAATTTTAAAGCTCGACCCCAATGATCAAGTGGCAAAAGATCTGATTGCGAAAATTTCAAATATGGTAAATTAGGTTGGTTTTAAAAGGCAAAACCCAATAACGTTTCTTTTTACCCACCCCTAAATCCCCTCCCAGGAGGGGACTTCTAAATAATCCCCTCCTGGGAGGGGATTAAGGGGTGGGTTCCCCTCACAGGAGGGGACTTTTGATTCCCCTCTTGGGAGGGGTTAGGGGTGGGTTAAGGACATAATTAAAAATTCTGAAATTCCTAAGGTTGGTTCAATCTTGTAGATTGAACCATTCCTTTAGCTTGTGCCTGTACGTTTTGGTTTACTCCAGGCGTATGAAACATGCTAAACGTTTCGGTTCAATCGTGGACGATTGAACCAACTCTGAAACTTTGAAATTCCTAAACGTCAAGTTAGGCTGCCATTGGCAGCAACTACGGTTGGTTCAATCTTGTAGATTGAACCATTCGTTTAGCATAGGCCTGTACGTTTTGGTTACTCTAAGCATACGAAACATGCGAAACGTTTCGGTTCAATCGTGGACGATTGAACCAACTCCTGAAATTTTGGATTTCCTAAGCATAAATTTAATTTCATAAACACCAAACAAAAACATTTTCTTCACAGTATGGAAACATTCTTTAACCCCTCCTCAGTTGCTATTATAGGCGCTACAGAAAAAGCCGGCAGCCTGCCCGGTATTATCCTGAAAAATCTTCTCGATATGGGATTTACCGGAAGGATGTACCCGGTAAACCCAAAATATCAGAGCGTTTTTGGCCTGCAATGCTTTTCCTCATTGCTTGACATCTCGGATGAGATCGCATTAACGATAATAGCAATCCCCGCTCCATTCGTATTAGATGTGTTAAAACAACAGGCATCGAAACATATTCGTTATTCTATCATTATCAGCGCCGGTTTTCGTGAAATGGGTACGGAAGGTGCCGGGATGGAAGAAAAGATCAAGCAGGTAGCCTCTGATAATAACATCCGTATACTCGGCCCTAACTGTCTTGGTGTTCTGGATAATTATACAAACTTCACCACTTCCTTTTTACCGTGGGAAAGGGTGAGCAAACCTAAAAAAGGCTCTTTATCAATCCTTTCTCAAAGCGGTGCCTTTGCAATTGCCCTGCTAGACCTCGCAGCACAGGAAGGACTCGGCATAGCAAAGATGATAAATTATGGAAACAGGATTGACGTTGGAGAATCAACGCTTTTGCCTTATTTAACGGATGATGTTCATACGAAGGTTGTTGCTATATATATGGAATCCGTTGATCACGGACGAAGATTCATTGAAGCAGCAAAAGCCTGTTCGAGGAAGAAACCTATTGTTACATTAAAGGTCGGCAAAGGCGCGGCAGGCATCGCTGCAGCAAAATCGCATACTGGCGCCATCGCCGGAAAATACGAGATCTATAAAGCAGCATTTTTAAAATCGGGTATTATCGAGGCAAATGGTTTGGAAGAATTTATCGACGGTGTTAAGGCACTTTCTATGCAAAACCCACCTCAGGGAAACCGGATCCTTATTGTTACCAATGGCGGCGGCTTTGGTGTTATTGTTGCAGACCATTGTTCGGAGAATGGACTTGAAGTACCACCTCCATCCCCCCAGCTAAAAGAGGAATTAAGAAGTAAATTCTCAAGGTTCTACGTTGTTAACAACCCTGTTGATCTAACAGGAAGTGCACGTGATGAAGACTACCGCGCTGCACTACATACCTGTATGGTTGAAAGCGATGAATATGATGCCGCTATTATTATACCACTCATGGCTCCTCAAGGCATGACAGAGAATGTAGTAGATTTTATTGATGAAGCGATGAGATTATCAAAAAAACCATCGGTTATCTGTACTGTTGGCGGTGCATTCACCATGAAAATCAAACAATTATTTGAAGACCGCTCGTTCCCCGTCTACCCCTCTCCGGAGCGGAGTGCTAAAGCTATGTCAATGTTGTTTAAAAGGAAGATGGTGCAGGATGGTATTGTACATGCTTTACGATAAAAATTGTATAGGGTGGTGAAAAATAGTATTAAAATTATTGATTACGGAGTAATGGAGTGTTGGAGTAATGGAGTATTATTATAAAATAAACAAATATTTATGTAACTACGTGTTCATATGTATTTTGCCCCTCACAACTATTTTTATATTCATTCCTCAAAGACTCCACGGCCAGGAAACAAAAAGAACAGAGGCTTCAGGTGATACACAGCATAAAAGTACCTCCACCATAAACAATCAGCAATCTATTATGTACGATAACTCTCAAAAATTCTCCAAACCCCTCATTATTAATAGAGGAAACGAAGGAGTTAAAAACAGAGAATATGGAAAGACAAGCGATAAAAAGGTAAAAAGACTCATAAGAAAAAGAGATTTTTCCAGAGTAATACCACACTTCCCTATATTAGATAAAAATGGCAATATCTATATCGCATCCCATGATGGTAAGCTTTCTGCTATTGACCAAAACGGCAATACAAGATGGTATATCCAATTGGCAAATAAAATAGACACGGCCTTTGCAATTGGTTTGGATGATACATTATATTTTACTTCAGAAAGAACACTTTATGCCATTAATTCAAACGGCATGCTCAAATGGATCTTCCATGCGGATAATCCGATTGATTTTCCACCCGTCTTAGATAAAGAAGAAAATATCTATATCGTTACTACAAAAGATAATTTTCTATATGCGATCAGGCCTAACGGCAATACATACTGGAAGGCACAAATAAACGGACGTGTATCAACCGCCCCATCTATAGCTGCCAACGGTAGTATTTATATTACTACACATGATAATATGATTTATGCAATAAACCCCGATGGGTCGCTGCGATGGCATCGAAAGATATTCAGCAAACAAGAAAGCCAAAAAGCTGCAGAATCTGTTATAAAGCCTCAGCCTGCCGGAATGAACACAGTAGGTAAATTGCAGGAACAGGTATCATTACAAGAGCCGCATATCTATCATAAAAAGCCTGAAGAAATACAATTTCCTCCTCATGAAACTGATAAACCTACAACAACTTCTTTTACAGTTTCGGTACAAAAAGGAATTTCTCCACTCATTGTAAAGTTCTCCGATAATTCTACAGGCAGGATTATCGATAGATTGTGGGATTTTGGAGATGGGACCGTTATCAGTGAAGAAAAATGTCCAACCCATACATACACTATACCAGGAGATTATGATGTACGTCTTACGGTAAGATGGCCTGACAGCACATCAACTATCATCAAACATAGATATATTACAGTACAAGCACCAAAAAACAATAATTTTTAAATTTTCATTCACAAACACCTTAATTTTTGGTAAAAATATAAAGAAGCGTCGGTGTCGGGGAAAAGCCTTGGTAGTACTTGCTCAGTTTTGGGCTTATCTGAGCAACTTCGGCACCTGCGCTCTTTTTGTTTATAATTTAATTAATAAACCGATACTTTTATTATGACTACCACTGAAATTGAGAAGACCGACCTTCAGGCTATTGACAAGATAGTCGAGGGACGTACGAAAATAAAAAAAGAAATATCAAAGGTTATTGTAGGTCAGGAGGAGGTTATCGAAAATCTCCTTATAGCACTCTTTTGCAAAGGGCACTGCCTTTTTGTCGGAGTGCCCGGACTTGCAAAAACACTCCTTGTCAGTACCCTGGCAGAGGTCTTAAATCTAAAGTTTAACCGTATACAATTTACTCCTGATTTAATGCCCGCCGATATTACCGGGACTGATATACTGGAGCAAGACCACGCTTCAGGAAAAAGGTTTTTTAAATTTATACACGGTCCCATCTTTTCAAATATCCTTCTTGCTGATGAAATTAACCGTACCCCCCCCAAAACACAAGCTGCGCTGCTACAGGCAATGCAGGAATACAAGGTTACTGCGAGCGGAACAACATATTCCCTCGACCTGCCCTTTATCGTCTTTGCTACCCAGAATCCTATTGAGCAGGAAGGTACATATCCGCTGCCGGAAGCGCAGTTGGACCGGTTTATGTTCCAGATCGATGTCCAGTATCCCTCCCGCGAAGAAGAAATTGAGATTGTAAGAACAACTACTTCTCCTTTTAAACCAGTGATAAATAAGGTTTTTGGTCCCGAAGAAATAAAAAATCTCCAGGATCTTGTTACCAGGGTGCCTGTTGCTGATTATGTACTCGAATATGCTGTAAAATTAATACGGGCTACAAGACCTGCGGACCCCAGCGCACCTGACTTTATTAAAAAATTAATCGGATGGGGAGCCGGACCCCGTGCGTCCCAGTACCTGCTACTTGGAAGCAAAGCACGGGCATTACTTAACGGCAGGTATGCAGCTTCCTGTAACGACGTTCGTGCAATTGCCAAGCTTATTTTACAACATCGTATCATTACAAATTTTCATGCTGAGGCTGAGGGAAAAACATCTTTACAAATTATTGACCAGTTACTTGATACCATAAAGGAACATACTTAGCGCAGCATAGCCATAACTAAAATTCTTGGTTATGGAGCAGTGGAGTGGTGGAGTGGTGGAGTATTGGAATATGTAGTATTGGTGAAGTGATAGCGCACCCATAAGAAAAAATGTTATTGATGGGTCCGCTTCGCTTGACCCATCCTACTCTATCCATATAAATGATAGATTTACGGATAGATAATTTCAAAATGGGTAACAATTTGCTTTTTGAAAATCTCTGGCACAAATGGTATTTATTGTAGGGGCAGGTTTCAAACCTGCCCCTACGCGGCATGTAACACGTTATTATTGTTAGAAATTTCCCATAGTACACTGTCAACATTATTTGTAAAGGTATGTGAATAACCAAAAGAGGTATAGCATGTCATTGCGAGGGTCTTTTCCGAAGCAATCTCTTGAA
>CAZPUD010000201.1:0-7545 GCA_964589115.1 uncultured candidatus Brocadiaceae bacterium
GCAAGAGCTGCCTCACAGCCTGCATGCCCGGCACCAACCACAATTACATCAAATTCTGTATGCATACACTACTTTGCATGTTCAACGAAGCGTGTCTCCCGGATTATCGTAACGACAACTTCACCGGGATATTCAAGCTGGTCTTCAATCTGTCTAGCGATATCATAACATAATTTAGCAGCGGACTTGTCATTTACCTTATCCGGGCACACGATTACCCGTACCTCTCTTCCTGCCTGGATGGCATATGCACTCTCTACACCACCAAAAGAAGTCGCAATACTCTCAAGTCTTTCAAGTCTCTTTATATATTTTTCCAGGGTTTCTCGCCTTGCACCCGGCCTGCTTGCAGAAATGGCATCGGTAGCACTAACTAATACCGTATAAACAGATTCAACCGGTGTTTCCTCATGATGACCGGCTATTGCGTTAATCACCTCATGTCTCTCATCATAACGCTTAGCGAGATCGGCACCTACCATGGCATGCGTACCTTCCATCTCCGGGCCAATAGCCTTACCAATATCATGCAAAAGACCGCATCTTTTTGCAAGTGAGACATCCAGTTTTAGTTCGCCGGCAACGATGCCCATGAGATTGCTGACCTCAATAGAATGTTGCAGCTGATTTTGTCCATAACTCGTCCTATATTTGAGTCTGCCGATCAACTTTATAAGTTCAGGATGAATATTATGAATACCAAGGTCAAAACATGTTTGTTTTCCTGTTTCCTGTATAACTTGCTCAATTTCTTTTTCCGTTTCTTTAACAATCTCTTCAATATGTGCGGGGTGAATTCTTCCATCAAGGATCAATTTCTCCATAGACTGTCTTGCAATCTCACGACGAACGCTGTCAAATCCAGAAAGAACAATTACACCTGGTGTATCATCTACGATAACATCAATCCCTGTCGCTTTCTCAAAGGCACGAATATTTCTTCCCTCACGTCCAATAATACGCCCTTTCATTTCATTATTAGGAAGCTCAATAGCACTTACAATATTTTCAGCCGTATGAGTAGCAACACACCTCTGAATTGCAGAACTGATTAATGATACGGCGGTCTGTTCTGCGTTTTCTTTTGCTTCCGATATTTTCTTTGAGATCAACTCGGAACATTTAATATCAAGTTCTTTTTCCAGCCGGCTTAATAAGAGCTTTTCCGCCTCTTCTCTTGATAAGTTTGATATTTTAAGAAGAGCTTGATTCTCTTCTTCTATAGTCTTTTCAAGCTCTAACTTTTTTTCTTCTAATTTTTTCTCCTTTAAAGCAATATTAGCAGAAATCGTATCGATGTACCTTTCTTTCTTTGTTAATAATTCCATTTTCCGTTCCAGGTTATCTTCACGTTTACTTAACCGCTTTTCCTGCTGCCTCAATTCTAATTTTGCTTCTTGTGTTTCTTTCTCAAATACTTCCCTGCGTTGATACAATTCGGCTTTCACTGCCAATTCAGCTTCTTTCCTAATTTTTTCAGCCTCTCGCTTGGATTCTTCGATAAGGTATTTTATCTTCTTCTCGCTAGCAGATTGCTTTTTCCTATACACAAGAATACAGATCAAGTATCCAACAGCAATACATACAGGGAGAAGGAGATACACCAGGAATTGGAATATTTGCATTTTTTTTATGAGTCCTCTGTTGTGCTCACCCTCCAAGAACAGATAAAGAACATCTTAGATGTAAACAAAAATTAATTAATAATGAAAAATGAAGTTTAAGAAAAATGAGAATAGGCTGAACCTTCAGAAATGCAATCTAAGGGAAATGTCTTTTGGACAGAATAAGAAATGAATGAGTAGGATCTTTTAGAAAAAATATTTTAAATACAAGCATTACGATACAGATGTACAACGTATAGGAAGTATGATAATATAAGTGGCAACTGATAGCAAAATCGCCATCTCCTTACCCTAATTCTTATGCTAGCCAATTTGCTTTTTATAAATTTTTCTTTAAGACCCATAATTATCATTTTAAATGACAATCACTAAACCAAAAAGCACATCTTAAATTTAAAAACTTTCATAAGAGGATTATAGATAGTTATTGATATGCTGTTTGTTCATTTCTCCACTTATCTTTACTTGTGAATTTTATGTTCACAACAGACATTTTTCTTAGATCAATTTTCTGATCTTTTACTTAAAATTAGTAAAGATTATTGTAATACACCGATTCAATTTATTTGAATACCAATAATACAATTTTTAAATAAATAAGGATATGTTCATTAAACAATAATTAAATCTTTATACCCCTTAACCTATATAAAAAGTGTGTACAGCTTCATACAGAGAGAAATTTTAAACAATCTTTTTAATCAAGTCAAGCGATTTTATATCTTTATTACTAAAAGGGTTAAGAATTTGCAAATTATCAATAAAGTCCCTTTTATTTATATTTTATTTATTGCCTTGGCGCTTGACAAGCAAATTATCGTTAAGTATAATTCACTTCCCTAACCTATAGGAAAATTTTTAACGTAATTATATAAGTAAACCAAAGAACTACGAACATATTTTGTATCCCATTTCTTGATAATGAAGGAGAATCAATATGAGAGTTGAAGTAGAATTACCTGAAGTGGAAGGAAATAACGGAGATGAGGCAACAGTCTCTTTTTGGTATATAGAGGAAGACGAAGAGGTCGAAGAAGGTGAAGACCTTGTTGAAATGATTACAGAAAAAACTACATTCAACGTTACTGCTCCCGTATCAGGAAGACTGGTTGAAATCTTTGCCCAAGAAGGCGACGTTGTAAAAGTTGGTGATATTATGGCAATTCTTGAGACTGAAGAGGAGGAGGAAGAGGAAGAGGAAGAAGCGGAAGAGGAGGAGGAAGAGGAAGAGGAAGAGGAAGAGGAAGAAGAGGAATAGTTTCCCAAAATATGTATGTACTAAATGTTATACAATATATTCATAGTGCGCAATGTTTGTTTTAAGCGATATTACTCATGTCTTTAAAAGTCATATCCTGCCAGGATCGCATTATAAGATCATTTCAAAATACCATTATAAGTAATCGATTAGCTCATGCTTATATCTTTACAGGACAGGAAGGTGTCGGCAAGACTTTGTTTTCTAAAGAATTAGCAAAAACTATTTTTTGCCGGCACCATAATATAGATGCATGTGACACCTGTAGTAATTGCCTAAGAGTTGACAATAATAACTTCCCAGATCTATTTCTGATACTTCCAGAAAAAAATAGCCGGGTAATCAAGATAGAACAACTAAAATACCTACAGGATATCCTGAGTATCAAACCTCTGGAATCAAAATATAAAATGGTGGTTATTAAATCGGCTGACAAAATGAATGAAGAGGCATCTAACTGTTTATTGAAAACTTTAGAGGAACCGCCTTCATATGCCATTATTATACTTATCGTGACTTCTTTAGAATCTCTAAAAGAAACAATTCGGTCTAGATGCCAGATAATAAGATTTTCCCCTTTATTAACGACTACAGTAAAAGACATTCTTGTAAATAATTTCCAACTGGAAATTACAGAGGCAGAAAGGTTAGCATCTATTTCGAACGGTAGTATAGAGAGGGCAATGTTACTCTCTAAAGTACATTCTCTTGAAAAGAAAAACTGGCTTATTGACCGGCTTTTAAAACTAAAATACGAAGACAATCTGACTTTTTCAAAAGAATTATTTCAGGAATGGCACATTCAGGATTTGGAAATACTAGAAGAAAAACGATCATATATAAAAGAACTCATATTGTCATTTCTTCTATATTTTAGGGATCTGCTTGTTTGTAAGACAGGAAATAGCAGGTTGCCCTTATATCACACCAATTGGAGAGATGCCCTGGTATTAAAGAGCAGATCACTATCTGAAGACACACTATTCTCCATTTTCTATGTGATCAAGATGTCACTCGTAGAGCTTGACTATAATGCCAATATTAATTTATTGCTTGAAAATATGGTAACAAAAATACTTCGCCTTCAATTTCCGTCTCCATTATGAAAAGAATTATAATATAGTTTTTAATCAACCCTGAAGTGCATTAACACATCGGAGACATCTTTCAGGATAATCTTTATTCAACCCAACACTTTCTCTAAAGTTCCAGCATCTCTCACATTTCTTGTAATGTGATACCTTGCATTCTATCCAAAGGTCCTGGATCGATTCTCCTTTTACTGCATCAGGCGAGACATTCCTGTTTAATGTCACCTCAGATACAATAAATATCGTAGGAAGATCTTTTTCATATTCTTTAAGAAACTGCCAGAGTTCTTCATGCGTCGTATAAAGATTAACAGATGCCTCCAATGAGTTACCTATTAATTTTGCAGCACGCATCTTTTCAAGTTCCCTCGCCACGTCAGACCTGATATTTATTAACCTTTCCCATTTTTCATTTAAAGAATTATCTATCCAGGAAGATACGTACTTCGGAAATGTTGCCAGATGTACACTCCATACATCTTCATCCTTATGGATAATGGCAGACCACACTTCCTCTGCAGTATGAGGAATGATCGGGGCAGATAATTTAACTAAATTTAACAAGATATGATGTACCACAGTCTGAGCGGCACGCCGTTCAATCGAATTATTCGCGAATGTATATAATCGGTCTTTCAATATATCCAGATAAAAAGCACTCATTTCTACAGTGCAAAAATTGTGAATATTATGAAAAACCTTGTGAAAATGTAAAGATTCGTAACCGGATATGACGTTTTTTATTAATTCTTCTGTTTTGTGCAGTGCCCATCGGTCGATTTCCAATAATCCACCGTAAGGTACCATATGTACCTTTGGATCGAAATCAAAGAGATTACTGAGTAAATATCTGAATGTATTACGGATGCGCCGGTAGGCATCGGAACATCTCAGGATCAAATTGCGAGATACACTCATATCATTTTGATAATCCAAAGAGGATGTCCAAAGCCTGAGGATATCTGCACCAAACTCTTTCAATGCATCTTCAACAGATATAAAATTTCCCAGGGATTTAGACATCTTTTCACCCTTTTCATCCACCACAAAACCATGTGTTAGGACAGACTTAAATGGGGCCTCGTCCCATGCACCGACGGATGGGAGTAATGAGAGCTGAAACCATCCACGGTGTTGATCTGTTCCTTCCAGGTATATATCTGCAGGATATTTCAACTCGGCTCTTTTATGCAGAACGGAATGATGGCTTGATCCGGATTCAAACCAGACATCAAAAATATCCATTTCTTTCTCAAACCGAATGCTTCCACAATGGGAACATTTTGTATCGGGTGGTAAAAAATAAGAAGCGTCTTTAAAAAACCAGCTGTCAGCTCCCTCTGCTTCAAATTTAATTTTTATAAAGTTTATTGTTTCCACGTTTAGGAATTCCTGACCACAATCTGTACAATAAAAAGCAGGAATAGGAATACCCCATGAACGCTGTCGGGAAATACACCAATCCGGACGATCAGAGATCATCTTCGCCATTCGGCTTTCACCCCAAGAGGGTATCCAATTCGTCTTTTTTATCTCTTCTAATACCTTTTTACGTAAATCATTATAATCAAGGCTCACAAACCATTGTTCTGTTGCCCTGAAAATAACAGGTTGCTTACAACGCCAGCAATGCGGATACGAATGGATAAAATCTGTACGATAAAGCAGCACCCCTGTTTTTTCTAGCGTATTTATTATTGAAATGTTCCCCTCTTTGATATTCTGCCCGGCAAGCTCACCTGCCTCACCTGTAAAAATACCTGTAGCATCAACAGGGCTCAGCATTGGAAGATGATACTTAATACCAGTTAAATAATCTTCTTGCCCATGTCCAGGCGCCGTATGTACACACCCTGTTCCATCTGATAAAGTTACGTAGCCTGCTAATGCGATAGAGCTTGTTCTATCTATAAAAGGATGTCTATATTTTATACCCTCTAATAAACTTCCATGGACTTTTCCAATTCGTTCATAATCCTTAATGCCTAATACAGGCATAACTATCTCTACCCGCTTATCAGCTAGTACGGTAACTTCCTTTTTATTTGTCTTTGGATTAACATATTGAACTGCAGCATACTCATACTCTGGGTGAACAGCAATCGCCAGGTTTGCAGGAAGCGTCCAAGGGGTGGTTGTCCAAATCATAATATAACAACTATTGATATCAATGCCCTTAAAGAGATTGTTGATAGTATCATCAACGATTTTGAAGTTTACATAAATAGATGGGCTCGTTTCATTACTATACTCTAGTTCCGCTTCAGCAAGTGCTGTTTGACATCTTATACACCAATGGATGGGTTTTTTACTACGATATATATATCCTTTTTCTACCAGTTTACCAAACAGATCAATAACACCAGCTTCGTATTTAGGATCAAAGGTAAGATATGGATGTTCCCAATCTCCAATTACCCCTAATGCCTTAAATTGTATTTTTTGGAGTTTTACAAATTTCTCAGCATACTTTTTACACTTCTTTCTTATCTCCAGTTTGGTTAAGGTTTTGATTTCTTCGCCTACCTCTTGCATCACACGATGTTCAATAGGTAATCCATGACAATCCCATCCCGGCACATAAGGCGCATCATAACCTTTCATTGTATAAAACCGAACAATAAAATCTTTTAATATTTTATTTAACCCGGTTCCAATATGTAATTCTCCAGTAGGATAAGGAGGTCCATCATGCAGTATGTACTTTTCTCTACCTGCACGCACCTTTCGTATTTGCTCGTAGATGTGTTCTTTTTCCCATCTCTTTTGGATCTCTGGTTCCTTCCTGAGCAGATCTGCCTTCATGGGAAATTGAGTTGTAGGTAGATTAAGTGTCTTTTTATAATCCATAAATGGACTCTTTTATCTCTTGCATTGGAGTAACATTTTCAATTGATTTAAAATATTATAATTTTTTTAGAAATGATGATTTAGCAGAGACTTTAGATC
This sequence comes from uncultured candidatus Brocadiaceae bacterium, assembly GCA_964589115.1. Classification (GTDB taxonomy): domain Bacteria; phylum Planctomycetota; class Brocadiia; order Brocadiales; family Brocadiaceae; genus JBDIVL01. The sequence goes on from CAZPUD010000201.1 coordinate 6,924, forward strand.
ATCAGGAGTTAATCCCTCAATCATTAATCTCTTATCCCGTGAGGATTCGCCTGAAATAATATGTATAGAAGATTCGCAAATGTGGAGTGTATCTGCTAATAGTTCAATTACAGCTCTATTTGCCTTACCCTTTTCAGCGGCTGCCGTAACAGCTAATTTTAAGCGCCCCCCGTATTCACCTATAATACGGTTTTTACTGGATTGGGGCTGCGTACGAATGGATAGAATAATACCTGAATTTGTTGTAACAACATCCAGCATACTAATAAACTATAGAAAATCCATAAAACTCATCTGAATATTCTTCCATGTGAACATCTACTTGCCTAACAAAAGCCCCGGAAGGTCCTTTTTTGCACCACTCCAGGACTTTATTAACTGCATCTTTTTCTCCCTCAAAAACCGCCTCAACACTGCTATCTGGACAATTCTTTACCCATCCCTTTACTCCATACGCTTGTGCCTTTTCTCTGGTAGAGGAACGAAAAAATACACCTTGAACCCTGCCGTGGATATAAACATGTACTCTCGCCATCGACATGTTTATTTCTTTCTAATGATTTTTACTATTTAGCACCGTAAATATGTTCACTATCGGCAGCAGAAGGTAAGTAGTTCAGAC
>CAZPUD010000202.1:0-7521 GCA_964589115.1 uncultured candidatus Brocadiaceae bacterium
TACCTTTAACCTACAGGTTCTTTTGTTATGTTTTTATTATTTTTCAAGCGCTTATTTTTAATAAGATACCATTCCAAAGTTATCGTTTCTTCTGGAACCTCCCAATCTTCAAACTCGCTACGATTATCTAATCTTCTTATTATGGCAATTATTCCATTACTGGGAGAGTAACCTATTTCATACCGATAACGAAAATTAGGGTTAACATAAGTTTCATATGGTAGCATCCTTTTCCAATCATTAGGGACATCGTTTTGAGTTATATATGCTATAGCTCCGGAGTATTCTTTGTTTTCTGTATCAGATACTGTAATAAGCTGTTCCTCGATTGTTCCAGAGGCAACATCAACAGCATCAAAAGTAATTTCAATTTTCTGGTTATCTTCTATACTAAAATATTGCTTTGCAAATACATTTGTTGAAATAAATAATATCACAATAAATATAATACTCTTTAACTTCATAAGGTCCCCTTTACAGTTAAATTTGAATAAGATTTTGTGGCTAAGAAGGTATTATATCCATCAATAAAAATCAAGTGTTTTTGTTCCAAAGTTTCCCTTAATAGATACCCTTCAAGATTAAAATTTAAATCGTTCACTGTTTGCGTCCCTGTGCCTAAGTTCCGTGCCTACCACAGATAATTGCGTCATCATTCAGGGAATAAGTAATGCTAACAGTAAATGATTCTGAATTACCATAGCATCTCTTTTATCTTGACAACATATTACACCATTGATAACATCTGAATACTTTTATCAATGTAACTTTTACATCATACAGGTATGAACAGAATCTTTATTTACGATACTACTTTGCGGGATGGCAGCCAGTCTGAGGGTATTTCATTTTCTCTTCAGGATAAACTTGCAATTACCATAAAACTGGATGATCTGGGAGTAGATTATATAGAAGGCGGTTATCCTATAGCCAACCCGAAAGACGAATCCTATTTTCAGGAAGTAAGGTCATTAAAACTCCAGCACGCAAAAATAGCCTCTTTTGGAAGTACCCGCAGGGCTGGTAAACGCGTCGAAGACGATAAGAATGTAAATGCCCTGCTTTTGGCGGATACCCCTGCTGTGACGATTGTTGGAAAAAGCTGGGATTTTCAGGTAACCGACGTATTGAAAACCTCATTAGATGAAAATCTAAAGATGGTCTCCGATACTATTACATACCTTAAATCGAAGAATAGGGAGGTCTTTTTCGATGCAGAACATTTTTTTGACGGGTATAAGAGGAACAGGGAATATGCCCTAAAGGTACTCCACGCAGCTCAATCAGCCGGCTCAGACGCTATTGTATTGTGTGATACCAATGGGGGAAGTTTACCTGGCGAGGTGGCTGATATAGTCAGAGAAGTCAGAAAAGAAATAAAGGCTGTATTGGGTATTCATACACACAACGACGGTGATCTTGCAGTAGCTAATGCCCTTGCCGCTGTAGATCAGGGAGTTAAACAAGTACAGGGAACGATTAATGGATTCGGGGAACGCTGCGGGAATGCAGATCTCTGCTCTATTATTCCTAATTTAATCTTAAAGAAAGGTTACAATTGTTTAGGGAGCGGGAAACTGAAAAAGCTTACGGAAGTATCCAGGTATGTTTACGAGACGGCCAATCTCCTGCTTCGGTCCAACCAGCCCTTTGTGGGTACCAGCGCCTTTGCCCATAAGGGCGGATTACATGTAAATGCTATTCAGAAGAATAAAGGTACCTATGAGCATATTTCACCTGAAGTGGTAGGAAATGAGAGGAAGATTTTGATCTCTGAACTTTCCGGCAGCTCTACAATATTAGCAAAGATAGAAAAGTTTAACCTTACCCATGATAGTGAACTTTTAAAGTCTATACTTGAAGAGGTTCAGAACTTGGAGAATGAAGGGTATCAATTTGAATCTGCGGAGGCATCTTTTGAATTACTGGTTAGAAAAAGATCAGGCCGATACAAGACATTCTTCGATCTGGAAGGGTTCCGGGTAATTGTAGAAAAGAGGGAAAATGGATTACCGGTAACAGAAGCAACGGTCAAGGTAAGGGTTGACGGTATTCAGGAACTTTCCGCAAGCGAGGGTGAAGGCCCCGTAAACGCCCTTGATTCTGCGCTGCGCAAGGCGCTGGATAGGTTCTATCCTACATTAAGAGATATGAGGCTTGTAGATTACAAGGTTCGGGTGATTAACCCCCGGAAGGGAACTGCAGCCAAAGTAAGGGTAATTATCGAGTCACAAGATAAAGAAAACATATGGAATACCGTTGGGGTGTCAGAGAATTTGATTGATGCAAGCTGGCATGCCCTTGTTGATAGTATTGAGTATAAGTTATTAAAAGAACAGGAAGTGTAGTAAAGCTCGTTTATCTCTCGCCATTTTGTAGCCGTTTATTCTCATTTCTTAGTACCGTTCAATAATGAGGTGATGTGTATGTGGGTGAATGAGTGGATGGACATTTAACCCATCCGCTCATCATCCCACCCACCCATTTACCTAATTGCTCATACCAGGTTATATCAAAGCAATCTCAAGATAAAATAAATAAAGAAGCAAATTATAATCGCGATTATTTGTGTTGTATACCGCGTGTCCGACATAAAATACTCCTTTGAGGTAATTGTTTTGCTTTTAAGCCTTGATTTCCGGCTATTTTTAACGATAGAAAAAAACTGCATTTTCGTGTACTCCTTGGTTTTCTTGCTGACAGAATTAATAATGTCAGATTGAAAAAAATTGTTAGATTAATAAAATTAAATATTTTAGTATTTATAAATACAACCTTTGTAACTAAAGCCAGGCATGGTTAGAAAATCTGGTAACAAAACCATGTAACTGGTAATCAGTTAAGACAATATCTCTCAAAGGTGAATTATATCAAAGTGACCAGGATGTCTGGTTGGATTGGATTACAAATTGTGATGATTATATCCGCGTGGTACGATCCGTTTGAGGAAAGAGGGGAATTTAACGACTATGGCAGATGACATAGAAAATGGAATAGGAACTCGCGATTTTATAGCAAATTCTGGTTTCCGGTTGTTCTTAGTATCAGACAAAAAACGCATCTTTGTATGCTCCTTCTTTGTAGTATACAACATATATTGCATCAAATTTTAAATGTAGACACAGTTAAACTTATATCATTTAAAAAGATAAAATTCAAGAAAAAATTTTTCTTAATATTGCTGTTACAATACATAATGTTCGGTTGGGTTACCTGTTGATTGATATTACTTGACATGTTTTCAATATTGAGTCTGTTTCAATATCCTTTTAAATTTACTGCCAATGGTACAATGGTATATTGACAATAAGTTTAAGTAGAAGATGAAAATCTTCTTTTGGGAATTAATACTTTCCTATCAATGGAATAGCAGAAAGATTAGGGCAACCTTATCAAATCTATTTTTTTCTCATTCTATACATATCGCTGCGAAGCCATGGATAAGTGTATTCTTCTATAATTTAAATTTGATCCGATTGCCCTGCCCGAGGGGGCCTTTTTCTGCTATATCCAGCTCAATTTCCTCCAGTGTTTGACTAATTAGCACGATTCTATACTACTTTTTACACAACCTATACGTAGTTACAAAACTATGAGCAAACCTTACGGAGGCGTCCCTGACTATCATAATAATAAACACACCCAGGACTATGGTTAATGTAAATAAGATTAATAGTATAAGTTTTTACTACAGCACCCGGTGTATTAATATCATTATTAACATCGTTCCAAAAATGTGTCCAATTATTATAAGTTATTGGATTGCCAGAGATTAATGGTACTGCGTTCAATATGTCCAATTCTTTATTACTAACATTTTCACTTACATCAATTCTCATTATATTAGGCATTTTTTTTCTCCTCATAGATAAAAATAATTTGAGTAAAAACATTCAGCCTCAAAAGCACATTTAATTCTTCACGCCATATCTACTGAAATCACCTCCTTTGCTATTTAAAAGTTATAAAAACTAAAAGTAACTAGAATGATAATGTAATCCTTGCAAGAATCAGTCGTTCCGGAATTATCAATGGATGCGCAGGGTCTGTATCCTGGAACTTGAATTCTTTATCAAACAGATTTTTCGCCTCAATAGAGACAAATCCCCAGCGTTTTGGCAAGCGATAACCAATAACGGCGTCAAATAGCCAAAATTGATCATCTCCGGTAACATCAACTTCTTCATCACCTGCAAATTCTACAAATTCACCTTCCTGGTCAATAAAGGTTGCTTTTAATCGTGCTGTAAAACCGGAAGGATGGAAAAAGTTGATCCCTAATGGGAAACGAAATGTTCTGAGCCTGGTAAATAATTCCGGACCGGCAAGCTCATCCTCCCTTATAAATCGCTCATATAGAAATTCTGCACTTGCTGCAAGCCATGGATGTGGTGTCCAGTAAAGGTAGGCACGGGCCAGACGTTCTTTCCAGTCTGCACTATCAACTGTGATGGCAGGAGGTACAGAAGATACATCCTCAGCCAAAAAAGGTATATCCAATTCACGTCTGGAATATTCTACACCGCCGTATAGAGTCGGTGAAAACTTTTGATCGACAGCAACACCGTAACGCCAGGCATCTGTACCTGTTGGGTCATCGAAGAATTGATTAAAGCCGGCCACCTGGGTAGGTTCAATGGTTTGATTTGATATCAATGTTCTTTTTAAAGTTCTGAATAAAGCGGCACGTACTGTGGTCATGGGAAGTACATCCCAGGTTAACCCGACCTTTGGGTTGAACTGATCGCGGTCAATATCACCGTCATCAAAAAAATCAGCGCTTCCTCCAAGTGTCCAGGTAATATTATCGAGATAATTGAACTGTGAGTATATATAGAGATTGGTATGATTTATATTGCTACCCAGTTGTGTAACAAGAGAAATAGAAGGTGGCAATAAAATAGTTTGTACCTCCTCGACATCTGCATTAGAATGCCCTGCACCGCTGATAATACTCAACTGATCGGTGTGGAATATGTGTTGGATTTCACCCATAAAACCTTCCACATCCTCTTCAGAATCAAAGTCAATAATTTCTGAAAATTCTGTGGTAAAATCCTCCTCTCTGTAAATAAAAGAGGCAATCAGGTCAGAGTGCGGTGTGAAGGCATGATGTAAGCCAAACCGTGCAGATTGTGTTAACTCTTCCTGACGGAAGGTGCTCAGAAAATTGTCAGGATCGAATCTGAGTGGCAAATCACCACTCTCTCTGTCTATATAGCGGAATTCTGCCTGAACGCTTGTCTTATGAGAAAGGCTTAACTGAGTAAAAATATTATATATATCCAGTTCCTGGTCATTATTCTCCCGAAACCCATCTGTCTCATAATGAAATTGACCAATGCTGTAAGACAATTTGTCATACACGCCTGATTGGATAATTTCGTCTCCAAAAGTGGCGTTTCCGCCGACAACCCCGCTGGCCTGCAGTGCCAATCGGTTTCTGTTAAAAAGAGGGTTGAATTCGGTAAAAGAAAGGTCTGTTGGTCCGGATCCTTCAAGTATAAATAAATTGCTCTCAGCAAGCCGGGGCTGAACAGGGGTGATATTAACGGGCTGTAATAGTTGAGACTGTAGAAGTTCGCTGACCCTCGCAATCTCATGGCGCGGTAGAGCAGAATAAGTATCGGCCAGAAACCGGTGGGCGGAATAATTGCCAGGGTCAATATTGACCGATTTCCAACCTTCGATCAGGGCTAGTTGTTGATATCCAAGGTCCGTATAAATCCGTGCAAGACTGGCGCTTCGTGCCGCCAGATCGCTGTCAAGCAGCAGGCGCGACCGGTAAATTGTACGATTGTCATTTAACTCGATCGATTTTTGTAAATCCTGCAATGCTTCAACCGGGCGATTTTGTGTTTGTTTCCGTATTGCGTCATAGAAGAAAGGAGTGGGATCAAGCGGATCAAGCTCTTTTGCTGTATCGAATTGATCTTTTGACAATTTGTTTCGCTTTTCATCATAATATGCTTTACCCAGGTAGCTTCTGATGATTGACTGGTTAGGATCAAGGCTTATGGCGATCTCTATCTCCCTGCGGCCGTTTTTCAGTTTACCCTTCCGTATCTTTGCCAGGCCGAGACCTAGCCGCGCGAGTGGGTCTGCTTGATCCAGTTTAATCGCCTTTTCAAATGTTTTTATAGACTTATTCACTTTGATCCGGGTAAGGTATGCATATCCCAAAACAGTTTGTGTACGTGCAAGCTGTGGATTTAACTCCATGGCAGTTTCCGCAGATTCAAAGGCTTTATCAAGGTTACCAAATGACAGCCAGAGTTCCGATAACCGTGCCCATGCAAGGCCATTCTTTGGGTCTCTTTTTACTGCTTCCTGAAGACTTGCCAATGCCCCTTCAAGGTTAAAATTTGCCTGGTGGGCGTATGAAAGCGCAATGTATGCGGCATCTGAATCCGGATCTGTTTCTACAGCTTCTTTTGAGAGTTTGATGGCCTTCTCTTTTTCATTCTGTACCACAGCGATTATTGACAGGAGTGCGGTAGCAGTGCTATCGCCTGGTACTAAATTCAATGCTTGTACAATATCAGCACGTGCCTCTTCAACGCGTCCCACCGTAAGCAACAATGCTGCACGGTAGTTGAAAAAACGTGGATCATTAACGTCTTTTTGCACGTTTTCAATACTGGAAAAGGCATTTGTCAAATCTCCGTTCCAGTAAAACCTGATGGATTCCCGAACCATTTCCTGCCATTTTATAGCATCAGCATCAGGAAAATCTTCTTCCCGGTAATGCGTAACTGGCGGGTAATACAATGCCCACTGTACGGCATCTCTTGGACGTACAACAACACGAGGCTCAGGTGCTTTTCCTGCCTCGGCTATTGCTGATTGTCCGCTGGTAAGAAAAAGTGTACCGGCCTGATTTGTTGCCAACACCTGACCTTCAAAAATCGTAAGTAAAGTCCGGTCTTTGCCGACCTCTACCAGGAATTCCGTACCTTCAACCGTTGCATCTACAAAAGGCGTGTTAACTTTTAAGTCCCTTGGGGTGCGGGTAATGAAATGTATTGCTCCGGTGAGTATGTCTAATAAAGAAGTTTGTTTTTTTTCTGTACCAGTAAATGTTATGGTAGTGTTTTGATCCAGGCGTATAACTGTTTCGTTACTCAAGACGATACCTGCCCGGCTTCGTTCCTGTATCCGAACCGTATCACCGGGGTAGTATATATCATTTAATTGAGCGGGTTCCCACTGTATCTTGTCCTTTCTTTTTGCCTGTACATCGCCCTCTACTGATATGACTTTAGCCATCCATATCTCGCCATTTTGTGCCCAGGTATGCACTGAAAACAAGAATTCAGCCTGTACAAAGATAAACATCAATAAGCTCAAATAACGTATTTGAATTCGTCTCACAATCACATTTCTTAACATGATCATTGTAACCTTACCCCTTTCTTATCTTCAGCTCAACATTATTCAAAATACGCAGGTTAATGGAGAATGTACTAGTACACTGTCAACATAATTGTTAATAATAGATTATATAGTATCTGTCATTGC
>CAZPUD010000203.1:0-7514 GCA_964589115.1 uncultured candidatus Brocadiaceae bacterium
GGGAGTGCATGTCGGCTGGTGTCGGCGACGGACTTCAAATCCGGTCTGTCCCGCTTTTCAGCGGGATAGGTGGGTTCGATTCCCACACGCTCCCGCCATGAATTCTTTATATATCAAGCACTTAGGACTTTTGACCCCCTCAAAAAAACCGTCCCCAAACCGTCACCAAATCGCATATTTTACTTTCGTCATGTGTAAAAATTTCCATAGACTTTATCCATGGAAAAGGTATGATGCGGTCATCCTAGCGTGACTTTACTAAAGTAAAGTCACACTAGACCATTCCTAAAAGCTCACGCATCTTTGCAGATATATCATCGCTTTTCATGAATGTTTCACCAATTAAAACTGCATCGACTCCTTTTTCCATTAATTTTACTATATCCATCCTCGATTTGATACCGCTCTCGCTTATAATAATTTTATCGTCTGGAATCACAGGTCTCAAACGAAGAGTGGTCTCTATATCAACTGAGAATGTCGCAAGGTCACGGTTGTTTATACCGATAATATAGGCATCTGTTTGTAAGACGTTATTCAATTCTGATTCTGAATGTACTTCTACGAGACATTCCATATTCAGCTCTTTTGCAAGTTCTAAAAATTGTTGCATCTTATCTTTTGAAAGGAGTGCAGCTATGAGCAGTATGGCATCGGCTCCTGCTGCCTTTGCCTCATAAACTTGATAAGCATCGATAATAAAATCCTTCCTTAAGACTGGTAAAGTTACGGATTTTTTAACATCTGTTAAATATGATAAACTTCCCTGAAAAAATTTCTCGTCTGTAAGAACAGAAATAGCTGAAGCGCCACTTGTTTCATAAATACAAGCTATTTTAACTGGCTGAAAATCTTTTCTTATAATTCCCAAAGACGGAGAGGCCCTCTTTATCTCTGCTATGATACAAATGTTAGTATTGGATTTTAATGCTGCACTTAACGGTCTTACCTCTTGCCCCTTTTTTATATTCTCCTTCAAAACTTCAAGAGGTACACGTTTCTTACTCTCAGCGACCTCAAATAATTTATACTGGTAAATCCTGTTCAGAATTGTCATGAATGCTTTTGCCTCAGAAAAAACTTCATAAACCGATTAGCCTTATCAGGAAATGTATTTGTTACAATAAGCATCTGCATCGAAGAAACAGACTGAATAAGACGAAAAGACATCCAGGCACATAACATGAATCTTAAACTCAAATATGCAGTATGATATATAAAGAGCCTTATGAAAAAATTACACGACATTATTATAAACAAGGTTATTGCCGTATAAAGGCAATATTTATACCGATAGCGAATACCGTATCCGAGTCCTATCATAATTAATCCTGTAATAATATAACCAAATCCATATCCACGTTGAGCAAGACCCCGGCTAACTGTAACTGCCAGTATACTTAAAACAATACTCAGGATACCGAGAAATATTACTAAGTTTGCCACCTTTCCTACGCGTTGTGAATAGTTTATAAGATTTTTGTCCATGTTAGATTTTACCGAACAGAATAAGAATACCGATAATAATAAAAGAAATTGCTGCTCCTGCTTTAATAAAGTTTAAGGGTATGAATTTAGTTATCATAGCGCCTGCAGTAACGCCAATAACTGTAACAATTGCGAATGCGAGCATGGTACCCAAAAAAACTAATACAGGTTTATTGGTTTTACTTGTCATGAGAATAGATGCGAGTTGTGTCTTATCACCAAGTTCGGCCAAAAAGATAGTAACAAAAGTACTTAAGATAATCTTCCAGTCCATTTTTACATGTCTCCTACAATAGTAATTCTCCAGCAAGGCTAAGCCCCAGACCGATGAAAAAAGATTGAAATGTTTAATTATATGAATAAAAGTGTATATCAGAATATAAATACGGAGTCAACGCAAATATTTGCTAATTCCCAAAACAAAAACCTCCTGTACCTTTTAAAGTACAGGAGGTTTTATGATAAAGACTCCTTTTCATCAAGGAAGTAAAATAAATCTATTCATTTCCTTTTTTATTAGGGTCACTTAAGAAAAGGATTTTTAGTGGTGTTCTTCCTCTACAATAAATTCTACAGAATCCTCATAAGCATCTTTTCTGTAACCGAATAATGATACCACTGTACCAGAGGCAAGGCCTGTAATCCATGCAATGATAAAGGTAATCAATACAGCTTTTATCTGTAATCCTGGAATAACACCATCTGCAATGAAGATTGCTGCCAATCCGCCAAGAATACCGGGCATACCATGCAGGTTGTGTACACCACAAGTATCAATACCTTTCAGTGCTCTTTGCACACGGGACTGGATAATCGAAAAGCCAATTACACTTATTATACCAGCAATAAAGCCTAAAATCAGAGCTGCCTTAGGCGTGGTATGTGCGCAAGAAGAACCTATGGCAACACCACCTGCAAGGGCTGCATTAGCCATATCCTCTATTGCGATCTTTTTTCTGATTAAAGCACTTGCGAGGTAGGTTGATACAGTTGCACCACAAAGAGAAATAACGGTGTTTACTGCTGCCAAAGGCATCTTTGATATTTCAGCAGGCGCTGCGCAGAATGATGGCCAGAATACCCACAGAACCATACTTCCTAACATTGAAAACTGGTTGCTGATTTTATCTGATTCAATTTTCTTAAAGAAGTCTTCTTTCGTGGTCATTCTTACAATGACACCTAATCCAAAGTAAGCGCCAAATTGATGAATAACAATAGAACCACCAGTGTCAATTAATTGCCCCTTTGGTATAATACCCATACCATTATCTAACATGATCCATTCATTTAATATATAAGATGGAACAAAGAGCAATGCCATAATTATATACTGGGACATCTTTAACCTGCCCAGGAAGGCACCGGTAGCAATTAATATACTTGCCGCACAAAATTCGGCCAGTATAAACCGGTCCATTTTAAATTCAGCAGCTTCACCAAAAATTCCAAGCCTCTTGATATACATATAATAAGGTATGACGATACTGACTGCAATATAGGTAGCGGTAACAGCACCATAACCATATCTCTTTACGAAAACCATTAAAAAACCGAAACCAACCATCAGCATAGCCATAACATGTATAGCTTTGCCATACTTCGCTAATTCTATGAAATCTTCTACTGCTGAGATAAGACCTTCTTCAACCGATTTGATTTTGAAAAAATCAAAATCGGCATCGACTGTGGTATTTAACTGTGCGTTATAACCAACAAGCCCAACCTTTGGGTGTTCTAATTTTACTCCCGATACATGATCTACTGCCGTCCACGAATCCCCGTCAACGCTAAAAGCACCATTAACGGTATCCCCCTTTTTTGTTAATTTTAAATATAATGTTGTTGAGTCTGCCGGTTCAGATTTGCTCCTAGATATTTTAGATATCTCCCGGCTCATTTCAACATTAGCAACATCGTCCAGCTGACGGGTAAGCATGACATAGTTTTCTTCATCCTGGTATATAATTATACCGGCCTGTTGAAATTTCTGTGTAGGACTATACGTTACTTTGGCAATAACATCAAAATCACCATGGGGTGCATTTCTTAGTAGCTTTATCTTATTGTTAACATTTATTTGCCACAGGTTTTCGGTTTTCGTAATAATCCTCAAATGTCCGGGGTGGGCAGTTAAACTCCAATCACTCTGATTTTCACGGATTATAAGCCATGAAGGATCTAATGATTGGCTTTCAAATTCTTCCTCATATAACTCAGCCCCATAACTTGTCTTATGTATCCACAAAAATGGGATGCATAAAATAACAACGCATATTGCAATATACCATTTAAAAACACCTTTTATTGCCATCCAATCGCCCCTCCTTTTCTAATAACATTAATAAAATACTCGCATATCACGTAAAAATTTTAATAATAATTTGGCAGTGTAAGATTTCCGCCACTCAATTATGATTATTTTCGCCTTTTTTGAGACAACCTTGTTTAGGTAATTATATTTCGAATACCCTGTTTTTAGTACCGCTTAGCATTAGGTTCCGAAATTATTATTTGTCATTTCTTATTGATATTTTTGGGGATATATATATTCCATTTAACTATAAATATCAAGTGAAAAGTATAATAATGCAATTCTATCTTCCCATAAAGTACAATAAACAATGTATTTAATGCGAAATATATGCCAAAACATGTGACAGTTAGTATTATAGTTCAAGATTTGAGATTCGTAATTGATATGGAGTATTGGAGTATTGGAGTGATGGAGTATCGGGGTAATGAAGGTTTTTTACAACAATAATCCATTGCTCCAGCACCTCACTACTCCACGTTGAAGAATTTGGTTGTGGCTTTACCACGCTATGTTATCAGTGTTTCAATTTCAAGAGACATCGTCCTTGCTTCGAAAACTACAATGTAGTTTAGTTGCCCAATATCTGCGATTTTTTGAATTCGTAGTCTTCTTCAGAGATAAGGCCCTGTTCCTTTAGCTCATTAAGTTCAGTTAACATATCATCTTTTACTTCTTTTCTTGGTAAGACATTTGGGAGAGGTTTATGTGTCTGTATATCTGTAAGGTTTTTAATTTTATATTTGTAATCTTCTTCAGTAATGAGCCCTTCGTTATACAACTCTCTCAACTCATCGATTCTTTCATCTTCAGGAATGTTTTCGTATGGTGGAGAAAGTGCTTCTTCTCCTTTTTGATTAAGAAGTTCTTTCTTTTTACTATTATAATCATCTTCCGTTATGAGACCTTCATCATACAGTTCTTCGAGTTCTTTAATCCTTTCATTTTCAACAGTATTTTTAGGCAGTACTGAAATTGGTTCATCTTCGACGGTACCAATAAGCTCCCTTCTCTTCTCTTCATATTCCTCTTCTGTAATTAAACCCTCATGCCTTATTTCTTCCAATGTCTTCAGTTTGTCATCGAGTGAAGGCGTTGTCTCCTCCGGCTCGATTTCATATGTTGTTGATTCATTTTCATCAGATAGATATGGGCTTCCTCTCGCAGCGTCCTGGTTTTCATCAGAAATACTCTTTTCTGCAGTAACATACCTGTCCATCTGTTCAAATATTGGTACATCATCATCTTCTTCAACCCACACTTTCTTTTCTTCAGAACCTTTAACTTCAGGCAGGTCGCCAACGTCTCTACCTTTTACAAGGGCATCCTTCTTTTTTTCATATTCTTCTTCAGTAATAGTTCCCTCGTTCCTAAGTTCAGAAAGTTTTGTCAGTTTTTCATGGAGATCCCTAATATTTATCTGGGGTTCTTCTGCAGCTATTGTCTTTTTTATTTTCTTTTTATCTCTTTTATTCTTTGAAGCAGAGAATTCCCTGGACTGGCTAAACGGCTCGGATATATCTCCAGAATTAGCTTCCCACTCATTCTTAGCAGGCTTATTTAAATTTTTTTCAGCCATTTTCCTCGGTTGATCAGTGATCACCTGAGTCTCTTCTTCCAAATGTTCATTTACTACAACATCCTCACTCTTTTCAGTAGTTTTTTCAGGTTTTCTGCTGGCAAGTCTCCGTTCTTCTTTCTCGCCCCGAGTTTTCCTCTTCCTTTTGATTGTTTTTTCATCCCTACCATCAAATGGTGGGGAAAAAATTGAAATGGCTATAAATGGCTCACCGCCGGTATTAAGGAATTTGTGCACAGTCTTGCTGGGGATTTGCACGATGGAACCAGGCTTTACCATGTACCTAGTCCCATCAAGTGTTGCAATGCCGCTTCCTTTTTTTACATAAATAACTTCATCATGCCGTTTATGATAATGGGCATGCAGTTCTCCCTCCCTGCAAACTTGAATGAGGTGCATGCTGGAATTTTTGTTCTCACCTACGTCAGTAACCTTCACATCCTCGTTTTCAGTTAAAGGATTTTTTGCGGCAATCTCTTCAATATTTTGAACAGTAAATGAAAAAACTTCCGGGAATTTTGTAGGGTGTTTCAGGGATTCCACAAGATTAGCAGGGTAATATTTTACCGTTGTACAGCCTTGAGAGGCCCCTATTAAAAGAGGGAATGCAAACAAAAAAAAATTCTTTATATATTTCATAAAATTCACTTTTTAAAAAGACGTAACACGGAGCGCATTTCTTTAGTTAATGATGTATATTGAAACTTGCTATATTTTGTATGACTCAATTACCTTTCCCGAAGCAAATTTAAAATACCAGTTTATTAAAGCAAAAGGTATAAGGCATTGCAAGATGGAACTTGAAAATCCAGTGATTTTCTGTATATTGATTTTTAAGCTAAGTAAAAGCAATAATAAAATTTACATAGGAAGTGAGATTATACATGGTAAACGAATCAAAATCCATACAGGGAGCGATATCAGATACTAAAGAAGGGGATGTGCAGGAGAGGTTTATCAAAACTGCAGAAACGATTCAGGTTGGTGATGATTATTACATCCATGCCTCTGCCATTGCAGCGAACATTGCAAAAATGGTCCTAAAAAAGGGTGAAACCTTTCTTGTGTGTGACCGGAGGACGGATCTTCCAGGCCGTATTTCAGGAGAAATGGGTTTTTACCATGAAGGAACTCGCTTTTTAAATGAACTAGAAGTAAGGATATCCGGGGAATATCCTATTTTGCTAGAATCATTTACTGGTGATGACCTTGTTGCAGATCTTACCAATGGAGATGTCTTTGAAGATGGAAAAATGATAATTCCCAGGGACTCTCTCATTTTGAACAGAAGGGTTTCTTTAGACAATGGCCTACTCTCAACAGTACTTACTTTAAAAAATTTCCATACCCATTCTATCCGTGTATCACTGGAGATGTCTTGTGGGTCTGATTTTGCTGATGTCTTTGAAGTCCGTGGAACAAAACGCCATGCAAAAGGACAACCTCTGCCACCCCAGTGGCAAGAACAAAAACTCTTATTAAATTATCATGGATTAGATAATGTAAAACGAACGACCATTATTTACTTTGATCCCAAACCTGACCAGATTAGGGAAAAAGAGGTTAGGTACTGGATTGAATTGAGTCCCAGGGAAGAAAAAAAGCTTTTTCTTACTGTAAGAATAGAGGTACAAGGGGCAAAAAAAACTCCCTTAAAAAAGGCATCTCATCAGGATTTCAACCAATGGTTGCGGTCCGGTTGTACCATTTTCTCCAATAACGAATTGTTCAATAAATGGATTAACCGGTCTTTACGGGATATTTATCTGCTCAATACTCAAACACAATTTGGGTCGATACCTTATGCAGGTATACCATGGTATGTGGCCCCCTTTGGACGTGACAGTTGTATAACCGCCCTTCAATTCCTTCCTTTCAGACCTGAAATCGCAGAAGGGACTCTCAATTTCCTGGCTCATTACCAGGGAAAGGTATTTGATCCTTTCAAAGATGAACAGCCCGGAAGGATTCTCCATGAATTTAGAAAAGGAGAAATGGCTAATTTAAAAGAAATCCCATTTGTTCCATATTACGGTACCATCGATGCATCCCCCTTGTTTATTATCTTGCTTTATCAATATGCCACATGGACTGGAAACATAGCAAAAATAAAAAAATGGTGGCCGAATGCCC